>JAZRWF010000018.1:0-7032 GCA_045599565.1 Lachnospiraceae bacterium | reverse complement strand
ATTATGACTATCGCCAGTCTTGGCGTATCTGTTTGGGGACTTGTAACTGTAGGTTCATTTAAGAGCGAGTACCTGAATAATGTCGACTTTGAGTCACTTGCTATGTGGGCTGAGGTCTGGAAATCGCGTTATACCGATTCTACCTTCTGGTTCAATGTAAGTTATTTTGTTTTTGGTTTACTTATTGTTTCTGTTTGTTTACTTGTTTACAATTTAATTTGGAAAATAAATGTGACAAAGGCAGAGAATAAACTCATAGAAGAGGGAAAGGCAGGAAACTAAAATGGATGAGAAACAGCTTAGTAAAGACCGTCTTCGTTTTGAGAAGAATAAAGTTTCATCTAGCTTGACCTACCTCGGAATTTTGTTTAATGTATTCTACTTTGTCAGTATATATAAACTTGATGTAGGTAATTATTATTATAGTTGGATTATAGGTGCATCTATTATTTATAATCTTTTGTTTTTACTTACAGCTTTCCTTTGCTCAGAGGGAGTAAAGAGTTATAATTTTAACTTTGCTGTTACACTTATAGTTATAGGTGCTTTGCAGTTCATTCGTATATTTGTAATTCCTATGCAGGCTCATAGCTATATTGTTACAGTAGCAGGAGATGAGATGCTTGCTATGACTGATGGTCAGTTTGCAAAGTCTATTGCATACCTCGTGATTTCAGGTGTAATCTGTATCATCGCTGGTATTGTAGGTATTATTAAGAGCCGTACACTTAAGGCTTATGAAGCAGAGCTTGCTGCTAAGAATGCATAATAGTAACTGTTAACTTTTGATAATGGAGATTTAGTAATGGCTAGTCTTAATTTACAACATCTGGAAAAAATATACGATGGCGGTGTTCAGGCTGTATATGATTTCAATATTGATATTAATGATGGCGAATTAATCGTTCTGGTAGGACCTTCTGGATGTGGTAAGTCTACTACACTAAGAATGGTAGCTGGACTTGAGGATATTTCTAAGGGACATCTCTTAATAGATGGCAAGCATATTACCAATATGCGACCTAAGGACAGAGATATCGCCATGGTTTTCCAGAACTATGCTCTTTATGGTCATATGACTATATATGAGAACATGGCATTCTCACTCGTGCTTCGTAAGGAAGATAAGAATGTTATTCATCAGAAGGTATTAGCAGCTGCTGAGATTCTTGGTCTTACAGATCAGCTTAATAAGAAGCCTTCACAGCTTTCAGGTGGACAGCGTCAGCGTGTTGCCATGGGTCGTGCCATAGTAAGAACACCTAAGGTATTCCTTTTCGACGAGCCACTTTCTAACCTCGATGCTAAGCTTCGTGGAGCTACCAGAAGAGAGATTCTTCTCCTTCACAAGAGACTTAAGGCTACCATGCTTTATGTTACACATGATCAGACTGAGGCTCTTACCTTGGCTGATAGAATAGTATGTATGTCTATGGGTCATGTACAGCAGATAGGTACACCACTTGAGCTTTATGATACCCCTAATAACATCTTCGTAGCCAGCTTCATCGGACTTCCTCCTATGAACTTCTTCGAGGGTAAGATAGAGGATGGTGCATTTAAGTGCAGTGATTTTGAGCTTGCTTTAAATGATGAGCAAAAGACTCTCCTTAAGGACTATAATGGTAAGGAAGTTACTCTTGGTGTTAGACCAGAAAATGCTGTTCGCAGTGAGGATGGAACAGGCGTAAAGGTAGATGTATCACTTAATGAGAATCTTGGTATGACTACCTTAGTACATGGTAAGATTGGAAAATCTAAGATCACCTGTAAGTTCCGTGAGTGGGCAGATCTTAAGCAGGGAGATGAGGTAATGGTTAGCTTTAATCGTATTCATTTCTTTGATAAAGAGACTACTAACGCTATACGCTAAAGGAGAAGTGATTTACTATGAAAGAATTTTTTAGAAAATTGATGGTTTCTCTTAAGAGAAGACCTCATAATATTCCACTTGTTGGTTTGCTTATAGCATTTCTCTTTTACGCTTTGAATCTTACAAAGATTTCTGATACAACAGCTAAGATTCAGGGTGCTAATATGGGACTTAGTGCATTTGTGATAATGCTTTTCTCTATTTTGGTATTTGTCTGCTTTATGAATTCATTTCCTAGAAGACAGAAGCCGAATATCTTGATGCTTTGCATCACATATCTTATGCTTGGATGTATTGCTCTTGCGGATATGAATTATAGAAAAGGTATTTTGAATGCATATGCTTCAGATGGATTTGCTGATGTAGTAGCTAAGAATCCATATATTTCACAGGCTCAGAATGTTATTTCTGTACATATGATTCTTATCTTAGTGGTAGCTGTTCTTATTGCACTTATTCCTGTATATAGTAAGCTCCTTAAGAAGATTAATACTAATATTGATCTGGAATACAGTGAGAAGATGGCTGAAATCGAGATAGAAGATTAATAATGTCTAAGAAAAAAAAGAAGTACAGCGATGAGCAATTACCTGCTGTAGACGAGAAGGATTTATATAAGCTAAAAACAGATGCGGTAGATCGTCTGGTAAGTGCTTCTAAGACTACAGCTCCGAGTGTATCAGAAGATGAGATTGCAAAATATCGCGGTAAAGGAAAGCTTAAAATTCCAAACATTGTAAAAGTGATATTTATAAAATGGTGGTTCGCAGGAGCTATTTGTTTCTTCTTTTACTTTGGATTAGGTGGAGTACTTGGTGACACCTTGGATTTGCTGTTTGTATTTGGAGCAGCACTTGGAATATGTACGGATTTGCTTACAAAGAATATATTGCAATTCTTTGAGCCTTATGACCATGCAAATGACAAATATATGGTAGTAACTTCGAGAAAATTCTGGTCGATTTTTTTGAACGTGCCATACGGATTTGTACTTTTGGCTGTTGTCATGAGTATGTACGGGCTTATAGATACGGTGATAGCTATTATAGCGCAGGGAATGAACCTGGATCACCCGGTAAATTTTGGAGTAGAACCGATTCTCTTTGGTTTACTTTATCTGGCAGCAGATATGATATTTGTGGCAGTTAAGAACACATTTATAAAGATTGTAGATGATGCGAAAAAGAATAGTAGGAGATAGCTATGGCATACATTTCATTATCTGAGATTAATAAGATTTATCCAAATGGATTCCACGCAGTACACAATTTCAATCTTGAAATTGAAAAGGGTGAGTTCATCGTATTCGTAGGACCATCAGGATGTGGTAAATCCACTACACTTCGTATGATCGCTGGTTTGGAGAATATCTCTAAGGGTGATTTCCTTATCAATGGTGTACGTGTGAATGAGAAGAGCCCACGTGAGCGTGAGGTTGCGATGGTATTCCAGAGCTATGCTCTTTATCCTCAGATGTCAGTATATGACAACATGAGCTTTGGTCTTACACTTCAGGGTGTAGATGAAGATATCATTGAAGAGAAGGTATTAGCTACTGCTAAGATTCTTGGTCTTACAGATTATCTTGATCGTAAGCCTCGTGAGCTTTCAGGTGGACAGCGTCAGCGTGTAGCTGTAGGACGTGCTATTATTCGTAAGGTAGGTATATTCCTTATGGATGAGCCTCTTTCAAACCTGGATGCTAAGCAGCGTGTTACCATGAGATCTGAGATTACACAGATTCATCGTGAGACAGGTGCTACTACTATCTACGTAACACATGATCAGATAGAGGCTATGACCATGGCTGATCGTATCGTAGTTATGAAGGCTGGTTATATTCAGCAGGTAGGTACACCTAAGGAGCTTTACTTTAATCCTGTTAATATGTTCGTAGCTGGATTCATCGGTGAGCCTCCTATGAACTTTATAAATTCCAAGGTTGAAAATGGAAATATAAAGCTTGGAAATAAGAGTGTAGCACTTACAGATTTCACATCAGCTAGTGTAGCTTCATCACTTGAAGGTAAGGAGATTGCATTTGGTTTCAGACCAGAGCACATTGTTCTTACAGGTGCTAATGAGACACCTGATTCTGTAAAGCTTGATTGTTCAGTAGAGCTTACAGAGCTTCTGGGTGATAATACTAATGTTTATATCGATATCGATGGAGTTTCATCTATTCTTAAGGTAGACCCACATGAGACACCGGAGGTTGATTCTAAGATTACATTTGCTATTCCTCACAAGTACATTTATCTTTTCGATGCTGAGACTGAGGAAGTTATTTCAAAGCAGTAAAATTATAATCTAGTTTATTATGGCACATAGGGAAAACCTATGTGCCAATTTTTAAGGAGAGAAAAATGAGAGTATTTTACGCAGGTGATTCCACAGCACAGACAAATGATATTTATACCTATCCACAGACAGGTATGGGCCAGGTTTTAGGACTATATCTTAAGCCAGACGTAGAAGTTAAAAACTTTGCAAAGAATGGTCGCAGTACAAAGAGCTTTATCGATGAGGGCAGACTTGCCAGAATAGATGCTAGAATCGAAAGCAATGATATTATGCTTATTCAGTTCGGTCACAATGATGAGAAGAGCGAAGATGAGACACGTTATACCACACCTCATGGAACATTTATAGACAACCTTGGTACTATGATAGACGTGGCACGCAGTCATGGTGCATATCCAGTGCTTATTTCGCCTCTTGCAAGACGCTGCTTTGATGAGGCAGGAGTGCTTGGACCTAGTGCACATACAGAGTATGTAGAGGGAATGAAGGAGGCTGCTGCAAAGTTTAATGTTCCTTTTATAGACCTTACTGCTATGAGCAGAGCTAAGCTCATAGAGGCTGGTGTAGAGGAGACTGCTACATGGTATATGCATCTGGCACCAGGCGAGTATGAGAGCTGCCCTGAAGGAAAGATAGATAATACTCATCTTAAGTATAAGGGAGCGGTTATCTATGCAGGACTCGTAGCCAAGGGACTTCGCGAGTTAGGTGGAAGATACGCTGATATACTTGCAGATAAAAACGACAAAGAGAACTGGTAAATAGCTTAGTGCTAACTTTCCGCAAGCGCTGTACAGTGATTATCTCTTCACACGTGATCTTGCGGCATTATTTCACTAACACTTACGTGGCGCTTCAAGCGGTCGCCTCAACGAGCCATCCGGGCTCGGTTCGGCTCAAGTTTACATCCTTGTAAACTTGCCCACTTTCAGCTTACGTTTCGTGAAGTGAAATATATGCCTCGATCAAGGATGTTCAGAGTTAATCATCGCACAGCGCTTGCTGCGTTTTCACCACCTAAGTACTGGGCGTGGCTTGCATAGTTTTCGCCATTTGGCAACGAGCGTAATTCCACTTGACGAAATTCGAAGTTCGCTCCGGGCAAAATTACATGGATGTAATTTTGAGCCACAACTGCCTGGATGAAGGATTGTGGCGACCGGAGCGAACAAGAATAAGTCTAGTGGAATAGCGTTGGAAGTCACTGGCGAAAAACTATCAAGTCATGCCCAGTACGGAGGATTAAATTACTGGTGAGAAAGCCAAAGCATAGCTCTGAGCCAGTAAACCATGTCAAGGCTGCTTTAAGATTACTGGCTAAGCGCCAACAAATGAAAGTTTAGCCAGTAATTAATGGCGGTAGCAGTGGAAAATTACTGGCAAGAAAGCCAAAATATAGTGCTGAGCCAGTAAACCATGTCAAGGCTGCTTAAAGATTACTGGTTAAGAGCCAATAAGTGAAAGTTTAGCTAGTAATTAATGGCAGTGGCGGTAGAAAATTACTGGCGAGAAAGCAAAAAATAAGGCACCCACAGAAGTGGGTGCCTTATATCGTGGTCGATATCTCAAAAAGTAAAGATTATAGGTTAAATCCAAAGTAGCGAACAGCATTGTTATAGCTGATGCCCTGAACGATCTCCTTAAGGATGTCCTCATCGTAAGCATACTCACCGTTTTCTACAAGGTCACCGATGAGGTCGCACATGATGCGACGGAAGTACTCATGACGAGTGTAGCTTAAGAATGAACGGCTGTCTGTAAGCATTCCTACGAAACCAGAGAGGTTACCAAGGTTTGCAAGAGAGAGCATCTGATTTTGCATACCAATCTTGTGATCATTGAACCACCAAGCTGAACCCTGCTGAATCTTGGCTACAGCGGTAGAATCCTGGAAGCATCCAAGGATGGTGCCAATGTATGCGTTATCGTTAGGATTTAAGCTGTAAAGAATAGTCTTTGGAAGCTCATCTGTAGTGATAAGTGCATTAAGGAAATCTGCCATCTCAGAAGATGGTGCATAGTTATTTATGCAGTCATATCCAGTATCTGGTCCGAGTTCGTTATAGCGGAGAGTATTGTTATCTCTCTTGCAGCCAAAGTGAAGCTGCATTACCCAGTTACGCTTGTGGTACTCACGAGCTACATACTGCATGAATGCGAATTTGAAAATCATTTCCTCAGCGCGGGTAACTTGTGTTCCGCCAAGCTTCTTAGCGAAGATAGCTTCTACATCAGCATCAGATGCTGGAGCGTACATTACGTACTCAAGAGCATGGTCAGATACATTACATCCGTTAGCTGCGAAGTAATCCATACGGTTAGAAAGAGCAGCCTTGAGGTCAGCGAAGGTCTTAATAGCGATGCCGGATACATTAGCAAGCTTTGCAATGTAATCTGTGTAATCTGGCTTCTCAATATTCATAGCCTTGTCAGGTCTCCAAGCTGGAAGTACCTGTACATCAAATGTCTTATCAGCCTTGATAGCCTGATGATACTCAAGAGTATCGATAGGATCATCAGTAGTGCAGATAAGGGTTACATTAGAATCCTTGATAAGTGAACGAACAGAGGTAGCTGGATCCTGAAGCTTTTTATTACAGATTTCCCATACTTCCTCAGCAGTCTTAGCATACAGAGCGCCATTATATCCAAAGTATCTCTGAAGCTCAAGGTGAGACCAGTGATAAAGTGGATTTCCAATAGCCTTTCCAAGACACTCAGCCCACTTCATGAACTTCTCCTTATCAGAAGTCTCTTTTCCGGTTATATATTTCTCATCTACGCCACAGCTTCTCATGAAACGCCACTTGTAGTGATCTCCACCGAGCCATACCTGAGTGATGTTGTCAAAGTGA
>JAZRWF010000017.1:0-20484 GCA_045599565.1 Lachnospiraceae bacterium | reverse complement strand
GGCTGCATGATTTACCTCGGATACGGAATGCTAAATGTTATTATGACTATCTTCTTATCAGATACAGTAGACTACGGTGAGGTTAAGAATAAGACCCGTGACGAGTCAGTTATCTTCTCTATGCAGACCTTTACTGTAAAGCTTGCCAGCGGTATCGCAGTCTGGATAGCAGGCTATGTAGTTAAGTGGATTCACCTAGATCTGGAGGCTGTATCACAGAGTACCTCTACACTTACAGGTCTTCGCCTTTGGATGACCCTGCCTTCTATCGCACTTCTGATTCTTGGCATTATCGTATTCAAGGGATTATACAAACTCGACGATTCTGCTATGGAAGACATCACTAAAAAGCTTGGCAGATAGGATAAACATATGATGAATTTTGAAAATGGTTTCTTCACCATAAATACAAAGCATACCACCTATGCCTTTCACGTAATCGAGACAGGTCATTTGGAGCATTTGTATTATGGTCCGACTACCGATTTAGAATCGATAAAAGCACATGTAACAGTCCCTCAGTGGGAGCCTGGAAACACTGCTTTGTACTCGCAAAACAGCGGCACTCACAGAAGTCTGGAGAGCACAGCATTAGAGGCTAGCTTTATTGGAAAATCAGACATTCGCGAGCCGCTCATAGAGGCAATATGCGCAGATGGCAGTACCACATTGGATTTCGTTTACAAGGACTATGAAATCACAGATGGCATGAAAGAGCTTCGCGCGCTGCCGAATGCACATGACGGTTCTAAAACGCTTACCATCACATTAGAGGATAAAAATCATGGCTTGACTCTCGAGCTCTACTACACTGTCTTTTATGAAACTGACTGCATTGCCAGAAGTCTGAAGCTTATTAACACATCTTCTGATACAGTTCGAGTCGAGCGCCTTATGTCCATACTTTTGGACTTTGACAGAGTGGGCTTTTCTACGACAAACTTTGTCGGAGGCTGGGCAAAAGAGATGAACCGAACTGTGACACCTGTTAAAAGTGGTGCCGTCGTTCACTCCAGCTTCACAGGCACATCCTCTTCCAGATGCAATCCTCTTTTCTTCGTGCACGATGAAAATGCATCTGAAGAAGCAGGTCTGGTATACGGCTTTAACCTTATGTATTCAGGAAATCACTACCACAGTGTTTCCACCACTATCTATGGTCAAACCAGAGTCGTATCCGGTATTAACCCTACTAACTTTGCCTGGATTCTAGCTGCGAATGATGAAATCGAAGCGCCATGGCAGATTATGACAGTATCTGATGTGGGCTTTAGAAATGCCTCCTTGAATTTCCATCACTTCGTGAGAAATCATATCTCACCTAAGAAATGGAGCTATAAAAAGCGCCCTGTTCTCTTAAACAGCTGGGAAGCGAATTACTTTGATATAAACGAAGAGAAGCTTCTTGAGCAGGCTGCCATCGCAAAGGATCTTGGAATAGAGCTCTTCGTCATGGACGATGGTTGGTTCGGTCACAGAAATGATGACACCTCTTCTTTGGGCGACTGGTTTGTAAACAAGGAAAAGCTTCCAAACGGCCTCGAGGGTTTGTCTGAAAAGATGGCAGCTCTTGGCATCGGCTTTGGTGTTTGGGTGGAGCCAGAGATGATCTGTGTAGATTCTGAGCTTTATAAGGCGCACCCAGACTGGGCCATTGCCATTCCTGGCATGGAGCACTCTGAAGCCAGAAACCAGCGAATGCTCGACCTTTGTAACCCTGCTGTACGCGATTACATAGTAGAGGCCATGACAAAGGTATTCTCCGCCAAAGGTGTCACCTACATAAAATGGGACATGAACAGAATCCTGACAGATTATTACTCACCATATCTGGACAGTGCTCACCAGCAGGAGGTTTCGCACCGCTATGTGCTCGGTCTTTATGAGGTGTTAGACAATCTTACAAAGGCTTTCCCAGAGCTTTTAATAGAAGGCTGCTCGGCCGGCGGAAATCGCTTCGACCTCGGTGTACTTTGCTACTACCCACAGATTTGGGGCAGCGACAATACCGATGCTGTATGCCGTATGACTATACAGGATGGTTACACCTACGGCTACCCACAGACTACATATACTAACCATGTAAGTGTCTGCCCTAACCACCAGACCGGCAGAACCGTAAGTCTAGAAACCAGATATGCTGTAGCCTCCATGGGAAACCTTGGCTACGAGCTAAATTTGACGCAGGCGTCAGACGAGGAAAAGACCATTATCGAGCGCGAAATCATGGAATATAAAAATCAGCAGGAGCTTCTGCTATTCGGTGATCTAACCAGAAGCAGCTCTGATTCGGAGAACATCTCCTGGTCTATATCAAATAGTGATAAATCAAAGGTCATTACTATGGATGCATCCATAAAGGATGAAAAAGCCTCACTTACCATTAAAGTTACCTACTAGAAAGAGGAAAATCATGGCAAATTATACCTATAATAACCGTCACCTTATTAAAGATGGAGAAGCATTTATTCCAGTGATGGGTGAAATGCACTTCTCCAGATACAGAGCTGACCTCTGGGAAGAATCACTTAGAAAAATGCGTGCAGGCGGTGTTAGCATCGTATCCACCTATGTTTTTTGGATTCACCACGAGGAAATCGAGGGCCAGTTCGACTGGAGCGGTCAGCGTGACCTTAGAAGATTCCTTCAGACCTGTAAGGACCTCGATATAAAGGTCTGGCTCAGGGTCGGACCATTCGCCCACGGTGAAGCAAGAAATGGTGGCATCCCAGATTATATCATGAAGCTTGCAAAGGAAGGCATGGACATGCGTTCAAATGACGAGCAGTACATGAAATATGTACGCCGCTACTGGACTGAGATGAGCAAACAGACAAGTGGCATGATGGATAAGGACGGCGGTCCTGTCATAGGCATCCAGATAGAAAACGAGTACGGTCATGTGGGTGGCTACACCGGCGAAAAGGGTGAAGCACACATGCGCGCTCTCACCGCTTTGGCAAAGGAGCTTGGCATGGTGACAGATATTTACACAGCCACAGGCTGGGGCGGAGCTGTTATCGGCGACTGCATACCTGTCATGGGCGGCTACTGCGAGGCACCTTGGGCACAGTGCATCACACCTCTAAAAGCCAATACGAACTATATTATCAGCCATATAAGAAATGACTCTCTCATCGCTAGTGATTCAAAGGTGGATGACAGCCTTACCTTTGACCAGGACAGCTTTCCTTATCTCACTGCAGAGCTCGGCGGCGGACTTCAGGTTACCAGCCACAGACGCCCTATCGCCACGGGAAAGGACACTGGAGCTATGAGCTTGGTAAAGCTTGCCAGCGGTGCGAATTTGCTGGGCTACTACATGTACCACGGCGGTTCCAACCCGGAGGGAAAGCTTTCCACGCTCGAAGAAAACAGAGCCATCGGTGGCTACAATGACTTGCCTACCATAAATTACGACTTCAATGCTCCTCTTCGCCAGTACGGCGGCATGTCAGAGAGCTTTAAGGAGATAAAGCTTCTAGCTATGTTCCTGGAGGAGTGGGGTGCTGATTTGGCACCGCTGGATGCTACCATAATACCAGATGACTTAAAGCCAGAGGATATGGAGCACATCAGATTTTCATATAGAGGTGACGATAATCACGGATATGTTTTCTATAATAACTATCAGAGAATGCGTCAAATGAATGCTCATGAGAATGTTGTATTTAAGGTTCCTTTAGGTGATGGTTCTTTAGATTTTCCTGCCATAGATGTGGAAAGCGGTGAATACGGCTTCTTCCCATATAACATGAAGCTCGGCGACACCACCTTGATAAGTGCAGTTGCCACACCGCTTTGCTCTCTTCGCGAAAAAGATGGCAGCATCTCATATGTCTTCTATGCGGACAGAGATCCTCAGTTTAAATGGGAAGATGCATCAAAGGCTCCAAAGATTACACTGCTTAGCAGAGAGGATGCGCTTAACGCATACAAGGCTACATTTGCTGACCATGATGAACTCATTATTTCAGAGGGCTTTATATGGCAGGATGGTCAAGCTGTCATAGAAACACTCTACACAGACAGTGAATCCTCTATGCCGTTTAAAAAGATCGGCGACTTTGAATACGAAATCGATATCACATATCCAGCTGATTTGGATATCTCTAAAAACAGACTGGATGGAAACGATATGATCTTAGAATTCGACTGGACAGGCTTTTCTATGGATGTCTATGCTGGAGATAAAAAGGTAAATGATTATTACTACACCTCGCAGAAGGATCTCTTAAGTCTTGGCTACCTCGGCTATCCGACTAAGCTTAGCTGCAAGATTACTCCACTTCACAAGGACGACTACGTCTTCCTTGAAAAATGGCCTGATTTCGATGGAAGCATCGGTGTTATGAATAATGTAGCTGTAAAATGCGTAGTACGTAAGGCCCATGAATCTTAAATGCTCACACTATCAGCTGATTTACGTCTATAATCTGTTTTTCTTATGTTAGAGACGTAGCAAACCGCTATGCATAAATGGAGCCTACGTCTTAAGCAGCTAAAACAGGTATTTGAGACGTAATAAAACCACTCCTCAAACCTAAGCCTACGTCTCAAAACTTCAATTTAAGGGTACTGGGACGTAATGATTTGCAAAATCCTTTTAAATGCTACGTCTATAATAACAATATTAAGCTTTTTAGACGTAATCCAAAATTAGGCTATACTATTCATTACGTCTTATAAGTTTTCTCTACCATATACAGACGTAAGTACCATTATTTATAAATGCTAATTAATAGAAAAGAAAGGGTATAAAATGTTAAACGAGTATATTATCAGATTAGTGGATTACGGAATCCGCAGTGGACTCCTTCCTGAGTGCGAAAGAATCTATGCCAGAAACCAGCTTCTTGAGTGCTTTGGTGAGACAGATTTCGATGAAAACGTAAACATGACAAAGGATATAAAGAGCTTAGAGGAAATTCTTTCTGTTCTTTTAGACGAAGCTGTAAAGCGTGGCATAATCGAGGATTCCATCGGATATCGAGACATCTTCGACACCAGACTTATGAACTGCCTGTGCCCGAGACCATCTCAGGTCATCGAGAAATTCAACACTATTCTAAAGGATGATGGCGCAGTAGCTGCTACTGACTACTTCTATAAGCTCAGCTGTGATTCTGACTACATCAGAAGATACCGCATAGCGAAGGATATGCGTTGGACCACAGATACAGAGTATGGCACCTTGGACATCACCATAAACTTAAGTAAGCCAGAAAAGGATCCAAAGGCTATCGCAGCAGCTAAGAATGCCCCAGCAAATGCTTATCCTAAGTGTCAGCTTTGTATGGAAAACGAAGGCTACCCTGGACGTCTTACTCATCCGGCCAGACAGAATCACCGTATAATACCTATCACGATAAACAATGGTGACTGGGGCTTCCAGTACAGCCCTTATGTATACTATAACGAGCACTGCATCGTCTTCAATGGACAGCATGTTCCTATGAAGGTAGACCGTGCGGCTTTTGAAAAGCTCTTTGACTTCGTAGAGCAGTTCCCACACTACTTCCTTGGAAGTAATGCAGACCTTCCTATCGTAGGAGGCTCTATCCTCTCTCACGACCATTTCCAGGGCGGTCACTACACCTTCGCCATGGAGAAGGCTCCAGTCATCAAGAAATTTACCATCACAGGCTATGAGGACGTAGAGTGCGGCATCGTTAAATGGCCTTTATCTGTTATCCGTCTTGACTGCGCTGACAGAAAGAAGCTTATCGATCTCGCTGAACACATTCTTACCACCTTCCGTGAATACACAGATGAAGCAGCTGGCATTCTTGCCTACACTGATGGAGTACCTCACAATACCATCACTCCTATCGCCCGCATGAAGAACGGGAAGTATGAGCTAGACCTTGCTCTTAGAAACAATATCACGACTGACGAGCATCCAGATGGTGTATACCATCCACACCAGCAGTATCACCACATCAAGAAGGAGAACATTGGTCTCATCGAGGTAATGGGACTCGCTGTTCTTCCTTCCCGACTCAAGCAGGAGCTTACAGATCTCGCTGACTATATGGTGTCAGGCAAGGACTATCGTGCAAATGAAACTCTTGCCAAGCATGCAGACTGGGCTGACGATATCAAAGCTCGCTACAGCGATATAAATGCAGACAACGCGCTTTCTATCCTCATGGAAGAGACTGGCAAGGTGTTCTGCAAGGTTCTTGAATGCTCAGGTATCTACAAGCAGACCGCCGAAGGGCTCGCTGCATTTGAGAGGTTTATAGCTGCGCTTTAAATAATCCTACGTACAGGGCATGAATCGCCTAGATTATGCCAGTGACTTCCAACGCTATTCCACTAAGGTTTATTCTCGCCCGTTCCGGTCGCCACAATCCTCCATCCAGTCAGTTGTGGCTCAAAATTACATCCATGTAATTTTGACCGGATCGGGCTTCGAATCTCACCAAGTGGAATTACGCTCGTTGTCAAATGGCTAAATCTAGTCAATCCATGCCCTGTACTTACGTTGTGATAAAGCCTAGCAAAAGTGACACGGTGCTTGCCATTGAGCAACTTGATCGAGGTATATATTTCACTTCACGAAATACTTTAGATGGATGTGGGCAAGTTTACATGGATGTAAACTTGAGCCGAACCGCGCCCGGATGGTGCGTTGAGGCGACCACATACAGCAAAGTATGAGTGTTAGTGAAATAATACCGCAAGATCACTTGCGAAATAGCAAACATCGCGTCACTTTTGCGGAAACTATATTCTATGCCTTGTACTTAGTACATAAATAACCCCCAGGTCATTGCAACCTGGGGGTTCTGCATTTTCATTATATCTCGTCTATAACCTCTTTCACCTTGTCCATGAAGCCCTTCTTGGCCTTCTTGGCACCAGAGGTATCTGTTCCCTTGAGTGTGTTCCCTGTGACAGCATCGTAAGCTCTAAGAGCCTCCTTCGCCTCAGCTGTAAGTGTGGTAGGAACCGCTACCTGAAGAGTAACATAGTGGTCACCGCGCATAGACTTGTTTCTTACAGAAGGCATACCCTTTCCGCGAAGACGGATGCGTGTGCCTGGCTGTGTGCCAGCCTTTACCTCGTAAGCCACCTTGCCATCTACAGTCTCGATGATAATCTCTGAACCGAGCGCTGCCTGTGCATAGCTGATGCTTACCTGTGAATAGATGTCTACGCCATCTCGCTCGAATTTGTCGGAGCGTGAAACGGATACCTCTACAAGAAGATCTCCTCTAGGTCCGCCATTTCTTCCTGGTTCACCCTTTCCTGAAAGTCTGATAGACTGTCCGTCATCAATACCTGCAGGTATATCTACTGAAAGCGTCTTCTTCTTGCTTACGTAGCCTGAACCATTACACTTTGGACATGGAGTCGAAACCTTCTCACCAGTTCCACTGCAGTCTGGGCATGTGCTGACATTCTGCATCATGCCAAAGAGTGTCTGCTGCTGAACTACTACGCGGCCTTTTCCGCCACATTTAGAACATGTAGTCTTAGATGTACCTGGCGCACAGCCACTACCTTTACAGTTTTCACATTCCTCCTTGAGTGTAATCTCAAGATCCTTTGTACAGCCTGTGACAGCCTGCTCAAAGCTGATATGCACTCTCGCACGAAGTGATGCGCCCTTAGCCGGTCCATTGCCTCCACGTCCTCCTCCGAAGCCGCCAAAGCCACCTCCAAACATTCCTCCGAAAAGATCTCCAAAAATATCTGAGAAATCCATACCAGAGAAATCATAAGCTGAGCCACCGCCAGAGCCATCAAAGGCTGCATGACCATACTGGTCATACTGGCGTCTCTTCTCTGGGTCAGAGAGGACACCATAAGCCTCTGTAGCCTCCTTAAACTTAGCCTCGCATTCTGGATCATCAGGATGCATATCTGGGTGATACTGCTTAGCCAGCTGTCTGTATGCTTTTTTCAGTGCAGCTTCGTCGGCGTCCTTAGATACACCCAGCACCTCATAATAATCTCGCTTGTCAGCCATCTTTTAATTAAACCTCTTTAAAGTCTGCGTCTACTACGTCATCGCCTGCATTAGATGAGCTGTCACCTGCTGCACCTGTGAAGCCGCTCATATCTGGGCCTGCACCCTGAGCACCAGCTGCCTGGCTCTGCTCATACATCTTAGCAAATACCTTCTGTGCAGAAGTAGTGAGCTTCTCCTGAGCAGCCTTGAGATCAGCTACTGCTGACTCGCTCATGTTAGCTGCATCTGGGTTATCAGCCAAGATCTTATTAATAGCCTCGATATCAGCCTCTACAGCTGACTTATCTGTAGCATCGATCTTATCTCCTACCTCATCAAGAGCCTTCTTGGTCTGGAATGCAAAGCTCTCAGCGTCATTTCTAGCATCTACTGCTTCCTTACGCTTCTTATCCTCTGCCTCATAAGCAGCTGCTTCCTTAACAGCCTTCTCGATATCCTCATCAGACATGTTAGAGCCTGAAGTGATAGTGATGTGCTGCTCCTTACCTGTTCCAAGATCCTTAGCAGATACGTTTACGATACCGTTAGCATCGATATCGAATGTAACCTCGATCTGTGGTACACCTCTCATAGCTGGTGGGATACCATCGAGTCTGAACTGTCCTAATGACTTGTTATCCTTCGCGAACTGACGCTCACCCTGAACGATATTAATATCTACAGCGGTCTGGTTATCAGCAGCGGTAGAGAATACCTGACTCTTCTTAGTAGGAATGGTAGTATTTCTCTCGATAAGGTGAGTAGCGATACCTCCCATAGTCTCGATAGAAAGAGTAAGTGGTGTAACATCCAGAAGAAGGATGTCTGTACCAAAGTTCTCATCTGGATTAAGCTTTCCACCCTGTACTGAAGCTCCGATAGCTACGCACTCATCAGGGTTAAGAGCCTTACTTGGCTCGTGTCCAGTAAGTGATCTAACCTTATCCTGTACAGCAGGAATACGTGTGCTACCACCTACTAAAAGAACCTTTGAAAGCTCTGAAGCAGTAAGTCCAGCATCCTTAAGTGCCTGATTTACAGGACCAGCTGTAGCCTCTACAAGGTCATGTGTAAGCTCATCGAACTTAGCTCTGGTGAGGTTCATATCGAAGTGCTTAGGACCCTCTGCTGTAGCTGTTATGAATGGAAGGTTAATATTAGTAGTGGTAGAGCTAGAAAGCTCCTTCTTAGCCTTCTCTGCTGCTTCCTTAAGTCTCTGAAGAGCCATCTTATCAGTAGAGAGATCTACTCCCTCAGCCTTTTTGAACTCATCGAGCATCCACTGAGTAATCTTATTATCAAAGTCATCTCCGCCGAGACGGTTATTACCTGCTGTAGAAAGAACCTCGATTACACCATCACCGATTTCGATAACTGATACATCAAATGTACCACCACCTAAATCGTATACCATAATCTTCTGCTCTTTTTCATTGTCAAGACCATAAGCCAAAGCAGCTGCTGTAGGCTCATTTATGATACGCTTAACATCAAGACCAGCTATCTTACCAGCATCCTTGGTAGCCTGACGCTGTGCATCATTAAAGTATGCAGGAACAGTGATAACTGCCTCTGTAACCTTCTCGCCAAGATATGCCTCTGCATCAGCCTTAAGCTTCTGAAGAATCATAGCTGAAATCTGCTGTGGGTTGTACTTCTTATCATCGATAGTACGACCATTATCTGTTCCCATATCTCTCTTTATAGAAGAGATGGTCTTCTCAGCATTTGTAACTGCCTGACGCTTAGCTGGCTCACCTACGAGACGCTCTCCTGTCTTTGTAAATGCTACTACAGAAGGTGTAGTTCTGGCACCCTCGGTATTAGCTATAACTGTTGGCTGTCCGCCTTCTACTACTGCTACGCATGAGTTAGTAGTTCCTAAATCGATACCAATAATCTTACCCATAATTTCCTCCTTTTTCGTGGACATGACCACGAACTATACTAAACTAATTTTGTACTATATTATTGTGCTACAGAAACCATGCTGTGTCTTACAACCTGATCCTTGTAGGTGTAACCCTTCTGAAGCTCTGCTACCACAAAGCCTGACTCAACTTCCTCTGACTCGACCTGCATAACAGCATTATGAAGATCTGGATTAAACTCTTTTCCAACAGCCTCGATAGGCTCAACGCCTGCTTCCTTCAGACCAGTAACCATCTGGCGATATATCATAAGCATTCCATCAGAAAATGCATCGTCACCCTCATTTACATTTACAAGGCCTCGCTCAAAGTTATCTACCACCGGAAGAAGCTTCTCAATGATGTTCTTCGCACCGAGGTCAAACATCTGTGACTTTTCTTTTTCAGAACGAGTTCTAAAGTTTACAAACTCGGCTCTCTGGCGAAGCAGCTGGTCATTTAACTGCTCTATCTGCTCGTCCTTTTTATCCTTCTTATCCTTTTTAAAGAAGCCCTTCTTTTCATCTTCAGCACTTTCCTCTGAAGAATCAGCAGCTTCCTCATCACCTTCGACTGTTTCAGCCTCTGCAGCATCATTCTCCTGCTCTGCTTCCTCTACAGCCGCATCGGCCTCCTCTGCTTTAATATCTTCATTATTAATATCAGACATATCTTATTCCTTTCTGGTACCCTTCACTATTTTATCAAGCTGCGACTTTAGACTCTTTATAGAATCTAAAACTGCCTCATAATCCATTCGCTTCGGCCCCACAATACCGATGGTTCCCTTCACGCCCTCTCCCAGCTCATAGGTGGCTGTGACTACCGAACAGTCTCTCATGGCTGCTACGGGACTTTCTTCACCTATATAAACCTGAATACCTGTGTCTGAGTTCGACTCAGCTTCATTTTCAAGTATCTGTGCCAGAAGATGCTTCTCTTCAAATGTATCAAGAAGCTGCGATGCCTTCGCACTATCCGAAAGCTCCGGATACTTAAATATATTCGTGGTACCTGAGGTGTAAATCTTACTTCCCTGCTCACCTCTTATAGTGTCCGCCACATTATCCAGAACCTCTTCGATAATGGTATCATGAATACCCGCCATGCTCTTAAGATTCGAAATAACTCCAAGATTTATCTCATCTACCGTAAGACCTGCGAGTGTGGTGTTTAGAAGCATATTCAGCTTCAAAAGCGTCTCCGCATCGAGCTCTTCCTCTACCGATATCATTCGGTTTCGCACCAGATTTCCTTCCATGACTACCACTGACAAAACCTGATGCTTATCTATAGCAGAAAGCTGTATAAACTTTATACGGTTTCCCTTTACAGCTGGTGCGCTCACCATGGTGGCATACTGAGTATTCGTAGCCAACACCTTCGCCACATTCTGAAGAAGTGATTCCATCTGCTCAGTCTTCTCTATGACGAAGTCCTGCATCTTGGAAACCTCAGCTTCCTTCTCAGCCATCAGCTTATTTACATAGAAGCGATACCCTGCATCCGATGGAATACGACCTGCTGAGGTATGGGGCTGCACGATATAGCCCATTTCCTCCAGATCACTCATCTCATTTCGAATGGTGGCGGAGCTCAGATTCAAATCAGTAAACTTACTAATGGTACGGCTTCCTACCGGCTCGCCTGTTTCCAAGTAGTTTCGGATAATAGCGTATAGGATTTTTTCTTTTCGCTCGTCCAGCTCCACTGTAGCACCCCTCTCAAAACCTCTTTTTTCATCTGTTAGCACTCATTTAATAGGAGTGCTAATCATTTGATGATGCTAATATAAACCCTTTTATTTAAAATGTCAACACTTTTTCTAAAAGAAAAAACCTGAGGCGATTAACCTCAGGTTTCCTTACCTATTATAATACTAATACTTATACAATGTATCGTCACCGTTTCTCATGTAGCACACTACATTCTTTCCATTATGCTTCGCAAAGTATAATCTCTGGTCCGCTTCGAGAAGGACCTTATCAGGCGCCAAATGTGTAGCCACGCCAAGCGATATAGTGATTTTCAAGCCCTGTGGCCAGGTCGAATCCGCCACATCTCTTCTTATGGATTCTGCCAGCTCTACTACCGAAAGATGCTGCTGGAAGCTCGTAAGCACTGAAAACTCTTCTCCACCATATCTATACACTCTGGTATCACCATCATCACGCTTTACAAGAATGCTTCCAAGCTGTTTAAGAACTGCATCTCCCACATCATGACCATAGGTGTCGTTAACCGATTTAAAATTATCTATATCTATCATGATACCCGATATATCATCATGCTTTCTATCCAAAGCCTGCAGGTATGCATCCAGGGCTCTTCTGTTTTGAACTCCAGTAAGAGCATCTATCTTATTTCTATTTAATATATTCATTACCAGATATGCGGTGAATAATATAATAGAAATAACTACCAGATAGATAATAGTTCTCTGAGTACGCGCCTTTTTCGTGGCCTCTGCCTCCGCTATAGAAGCCATCGCATCATTTATCTCATCTGTCATAACCTCCATATAGCTGAGGTTCATCGCAGAAGCCACCGCAGAATAGGCATCTCCTATCTCCATATAGAAGGAATCCAAATCGCTTCCCATCCGCTCAACGAATATATTCTGATAATAAATCCACATCCTTATTCTGAGATGATTCAGATTATGGATACTGCAAAGTGCAGAATACTGTCTTATATAATCCTTAGCAGCCTCTATGTCTTTATTAGCGATGCAAAGTCGTATATTGGCTTCCAAAAGAGGGAGATTATACTCGCTAGCCAACAGCTCGTAATACTGTGACTGCGAAGTAAGCTCCAGGTATCTATACTCTTCCAGTGCAGCCGCACTCTGCTTAGCTAAACCCTCACCCTGATATATAGAAGTCAAAATATCCTGAATGCCAGCCATCTGGCTATAATAGCCCAAAAGCTCTGTACGTCTCTTATAATCTGGATGATATACTGGCAAATCTATCTTTCCACTCTGCTCCATGGCGCTGGCAAAAAACTGATGGGCTGAGTCATACTGACCGATCTCTCTAGCATATAATCCACGAACACGATAATAGTACGACAAATTCTCTGGATATATATCTGCTGCGTCCGCAGCCTCTAACGCATCCTGCGCTTTTCCCAGGAAAGAGAGGGTGGACTTTAAGTCGCTATTGTCTAAATAATGGTCCGCCAAATCAGTATAGATATACAGAAGACGGTTATAATCATTAGTCTCTGTCAGGTAAAACAGCGCTACACCCATATTCTTATAATACTCTATCACTTCATTAGAGATATTATTAAGGTAAGCCTTTCTCTCGGCTAATATACCCTTCTGTTCATAATTAAGATGTGGATTCTGTTCCAATCTACTAATAAACGCCCAGTCTGTAGACCTATTCGACTTCGTATAGCTGAGCTGGCCTGTCATTCGGTCTTCAATCTGCTGCTTATTACGCTTCACCTGACCAAAATACTGAAAAGTCGAGATAAGCGCAACCAAAACAATACCCATCATTATAAGAGTGGATATCTTAAATTTTCCTATTCTGATAGATAATATTTTATTTATCATCGCAGGCCTTCCCCAAAGCACAAATGCATAACATATTATACTACTAATACCAGCTTAGCTCAATAAAAAATTAGACAACACCTGATTGCTAACGTCTATACCCGAATCTGTCAGCCAAACCCTCTCATCATTCCATGCCATAAGCCCCTGTGCAGTCAGAGACTGAATCACATCACCGTATATTCTAAACATAGGTATATTAAAGCTTTGCTCAAAGGTCTTTCTGGAAACCCCCTTAATAGTTCTAAGACCTAAGAACATGAATTCAGCTATAGAATCATTCTGGCTGAGCTCTTCTCTGCTCGCCACGAACGAAGGATTAGGCGACAGTCCTATCTCCCCCTCCTTTAGATAGGTCTGCATATCCCTAATATTAGTCTGTCTGACCTCATTTATAAGCGACGAGGCTCCTAGTCCAACACCAAGATATGGACGTCTTCTCCAGTATCCCAGATTATGCATGCATTCATAGCCTGGCTTTGCATAATTAGATATCTCATAGCGGTTATATCCAGCGGAGGTAATCATATTGATCGCATACTTATAAAGGCTATATGCCATCTCCTCTGAAGGAAGCGCCTCAGTCGGCATACCTGCATGCGCTTTTACCGCATCGAACTGATACTTGTCATAAAATGGCGTACCCTCTTCTATCATAAGAGAATAGGCCGAGATATGCTCTGGTCCCAAAGCCAATATCTCATGTATGGTATTAGAAAGCTTCCCGATATTCTGATAAGGCAAGCCCGTCATAATATCCACATTAACATTATCAAATCCGGCCTTTCTGACCAAGTCATAGCCTCTCAAAAAGTCCTCATAATTATGTACACGGCCCAAAAGCTTAAGCTCATCATCATTAGCAGACTGACAGCCTATAGATATACGTCCGACCCCTGCGCTCTTATACGCCATAAGCTTCTCTGGTCTTATACTTTCCGGGTTACATTCCACCGTAACCTCTGCATCAGACCAAACTCTAAAATGCTCATACGCAGCGTTCAAAATAGCAGTCATTTGACGCTCTTTTAACCAGCTAGGCGTGCCTCCGCCTATATAGATAGAGCTCACTTCCTCATGATCAAGCATATGACCATAGTACTCTAGCTCAGTGATCAAAGACACCACGTATCTAGCCTGAATTTCATCAGAATACACACCCGACAAGAAATCACAATAATCACATTTCTTGACACAAAACGGAATATGGATATATAGCATTATTGGCTCTGACATATTACTCCTCGTCCAGCTTAAGTACACTCATAAACGCTGCCTGTGGAATCTCCACATTGCCGATCTGTCTCATACGCTTCTTTCCTTCTTTTTGTTTTTCAAGAAGCTTCTTCTTACGCGAAATATCACCACCATAACACTTAGCCAGCACATCTTTTCTCATAGCCTTAACTGTTTCGCGGGCGATTACCTTTGAACCAACGGCGGCCTGAATAGGAATTTCGAACAGATGACGTGGAATCTCATCCTTTAGCTTTTCACACATTTTGCGTCCACGCTCATAGGCTGTTCCCTCGAACACTATAAATGAAAGTGCATCCACTTCCTCACGGTTTATTAAAATATCCAACTTTACAAGCTTACTGGTCTCATATCCAGCCAGCTCATAATCAAAGCTCGCATAGCCTCTGGATCTGCTCTTTAGAGCATCGAAGAAGTCATAGATAATCTCATTCAATGGAAGAACATACTTTATCAGCGCGCGCGTTTTATTCATATATTCCATAGAAATATATTTTCCACGTCTCTCCTGACAAAGATCCATGATGGCACCCACGTACTCGCTGGTAACCATAATCTCAGCATTTACGATAGGCTCTTCCATAAAGTCTATCTCACTAGGATCAGGCATATTAGTAGGATTAGTCAGCTCGACCACCTCTCCGTTAGTCTTATGAATATGATATACAACAGAAGGCGCTGTCGTTACCAGATCAAGATTATACTCTCGCTCCAGACGCTCCTGAATAATCTCAAGGTGTAAAAGTCCAAGGAAGCCACATCTAAATCCAAAGCCCAAAGCGATAGAAGTCTCCGGCTCAAAATAAAGTGCCGCGTCATTCAGCTGAAGCTTCTCAAGTGCATCGCGAAGGTCTGAATAGTGTGCCTTGTCGGCAGGATAAAGGCCACAGTAAACCATCGGGTTTACCTTTTTATAGCCTGGAAGTGCCTCCTTTGCCGGATGGTTCGCCAGGGTAATCGTATCACCCACTCTGGTATCTGACACATTCTTAATAGAGGCTGTAAGATATCCTACCATTCCGCAGGTAAGCTCATCACAAGGGAAGAAGGTGCCTGCACCGAAGTAGCCCACCTCCACCACATTAAATGTAGCTCCTGTAGCCATCATGTGAACGGTATCACCAGCCTTTAGCTTTCCTTCCTTAACTCTAAAGAATACAATAACGCCCTTATATGGGTCATAGATAGAATCGAAAATAAGCGCCTGCAGAGGATTCTCATCGCTTCCGCCAGGTGCAGGTAATTTGCCTACTATTTCCTCTAATACATCCTCCACATTAAGACCTGTCTTAGCAGAAATCCTAGGTGCATCCATAGCCTCAAGGCCTATCACATCCTCTATCTCTGCTGCACATCCTTCAGGATCCGCAGACGGAAGGTCTATCTTATTTATAACAGGAATAACCTCCAGGTCATGATCCAGCGCCATATAGACATTAGCAAGGGTCTGTGCCTCTATGCCCTGAGCTGCATCCACGACCAAAATAGCTCCGTCACATGCCGCCAGACTTCGGCTTACCTCGTAATTAAAGTCTACGTGTCCTGGTGTGTCTATCAGGTTAAAAATATACTCCTCGCCATTCTTGGCCTTGTAAATAGTTCGAACTGCCTGCGACTTAATCGTAATGCCACGTTCGCGCTCAAGGTCCATATTATCAAGGACCTGCGCCTGCATTTCACGCTCTGTCAGAAGACCTGTCATCTCTATGATACGATCCGCAAGAGTACTCTTACCGTGATCGATATGTGCAATGATGCAAAAGTTTCTAATATGTGACTGATCCATTATAACTCCTCAAGTGTAATATTCTCATAGTGCAGCACAAGACCTATGACGCCCGCCAAATTCACTAAAAGATCCATGTGACTGGTTTGCCAGATTCGTCCATTAGCAGCGGAAGAATCCGCTCTCAAATAACCATATGTAACATCGTTATAGGCTATTCTTACGTTGCAGCTGGCAGTGATACCCTGACTCCTCAGCTCCTCTATATATGCATGCTGCTTCATAGCCTCAAGTGATGTGTAATCATTTATATAACACATACCAAAATCGTTTAGATTAGACTCAATAAGATTCTCTGGTATGTAAAAAAAGTGCTTTACATCAGAAAGAGGGTGCACCTTCTCAAGAACCACAGTTTCTTTTCCCTGCAGCGCCATGTGATCTATCATGAGCTGATTCACAAAATACTCCAGAAGATATGCGATATTATGCCTCAAATTCCCATGGTCAGAAAGTACCGATGCCACCTTCGCATGCATGCTCATGGTGGTCATGGAATCTGTCTGCGCTGTGGTGCGGTAAATACTGGCATGCTTTTCTGGCAAATAGATTATAAAGCAGTTTCGTCCCTTGAGCTTTCCCCTATACAAAGCCTTATCTGCCATAACATACAGGTCATCCAGCGAATCTGAATCCACTGTATACCTCGAAAGCCCTACCGTGTAAGTCAAAAGCCTGCCCTCTATAAGCTCGCATCTGACCTGAGAGATATATTGCAATGCAAGATATCCCACCTGCCAAATTCCATCATAATCCACTATATCCGGAATGATAACTATAAAGGAATCTCCCTCGTAGCGGCCTATGATACCTTTGTCGCCATATATCTCAGTCAATATCTCGGAAAAGAATGCGATAGTCTTATCACCTATCGAATGACCAAATACATCATTTATAATTTTAAAATTATCCAGATCACATATCACTAAAGAGAACGGTCTTTTTTCCTGCACAAGGTACTGCGCGTACTGTTCCACCGACTCCCTATCCAAAAGACCTGTCATATTATCACACATACCAGATAAATCCAGATCCTCAAAATATGGTTCCATCTCCAGAAAATCGTAAGTAAGCATCGTGATCACCCCACCCTAATCATGCACTGTACTTGGTTAATATCAGTTCTACAGCCAGACTATCATCCAGCCTGCCACTTTTAAACGCCGCTTCAGCAGCCGCAGCCTCATCCAAAAGACTATTTATCTCCTTATAGCTAAAGCTGTCCTTTTGCCTTAATAGCTTTCTTACAACAAAGTCTCTCGCTCCAAGATACGAGGTGATCGAAGCAGGATTTTCTCCGCGGTCGCTAAGCTCCTTCACCGCTATAAGAGTTCTGAACTGCGATGTAATTCTATACAGAATCGACATCGGCTCCTCCTTTGTAAGAAGCATATCACTATAAAGATCCATGACTCTTTTCGTATTCTTGGCAACCATAGCATCTAAAAGCTCAAATATCTTCGCCTCCGGACGCTCTACCGTCATAGTCTTGACATCTTCAAGAGTGATGGTAGTTCTATTTCCAGTATATGAAATAAGCTTTTCAAGCTCAGATACTATATTATCCATAGACAGAGCACTTCTGGCATAAAACTCGTTATATGCCGCTCTGTCCATCTGCTTTCCAACACCAGAAAGCTTAGAGCCCACCCAACGCGCCATATCCTCCTCGGAGGGCTGCGTCATCTCAACGACACGCTCAAGCTTCGTCAGCGCCTTATATACCGCATTTCTCTTATCCACGTCCGATTCTACAAAGATAAGCACTGTATCAGGATTCGGCTCTGCGAGGTACGCTGCCAGCTTTTTATTCTCCTTCTTTAAACACCCTGTTTCCTCTATGAGAATAACGCGTTTTTCAGCCAGAAACGGCAAAGTCTGAGCCAAATCTACTATCTCGTTTTCATTATAGCGCTCTCTGTTAAAGGCAGAAAAGTTTAAGGTGTCGCCCTCATTTACTAATGCTTTTATCAGTTTTTTCTTAAACTCAGTCTTTAGATATGCCTCATCACCCATCAAAAGATATGCAGGTGCATAGATATTCTGTTTTATGTCGCCATTTATACGCTTCATAATTAATAAAGTATAGCATAGACTGCATATTTTTTAAAGGGTTAGCTAAAAAGAAAGCCCCGTCGGTTGACGGGACCGACGGGGCTTAAAAGTTTAAATATAAAACTAGTTCATAGAAGCAACGAGCTTTGAAATACGGCTAACCTTACGGCTAACGTTATTATCATGATAAACGCCCTTGCTACCTGCTGACTCGATAACTGCGATAGCAGCCTTAAGCTCTGACTCAGCTGCTGCCTTGTCTCCGCTAGCTACTGCAGCTTCTACTCTCTTAATATATGTCTTAACCTCTGAGCGGATAGACTTATTACGCTCGGTTCTAACCTGTGCTACGAGAATGCGCTTCTTAGCAGACTTAATATTTGCCATAATGTACCTCCTGTTTTATTTATGTTATCTCGGCGCTTTAGCCGGACACGGACAGTTCAGCGCACACTAGAGCATAATACTCTCTGAAAAAGCATTTGTCAAGGGATTTTCAAACTAATTTATTATCTTAACCTTTCTTTTTCTGCAAGCCAATGTTTCTATAGTGGAAACATATTTATCTGCTAGGCAGACTATGACCGCCTCCCTGCTGGTCGGCACCTTTGTTAAAGTCAACGGCCACATATGCGTGGCGATTATCTTTTCCACATTTTTGTTTACATCAAAATGCATTTTAGCATTCTTAAGAGCTGCCTCTGGATGAAAATATCCATGAAGTCTTGGAAGCTTTACCGATGAATCATGCCAGTCATACAGATAAAAATCATGCAGAAAAGCACCTGTTACAAGATCCTTTTCATTCGCATGCAGATGCAGTCTCTTATTCAAATAGAAGCTTAGCTTCGTGACGGTCTTACAATGCTCATAGGTAGATATTTGTCCATGCTGAACATAATTTTTCATTGCACGAACATGCTCATTCCTAAGGCAGTCCTTCAATATGAACTTTATTTCTTCTTTTTCTGATTTCGTGAGTGTCATAGCCTACACATGATACTACTAATGCACATTTGTTGCAAGATTTGTGAAAATAATCTACTATTATCATATTAGAGATAGGAGGTCGCCATGCTAATACCACCAGAAAGAAAGAGCTTTGAAATAACTCGATTCGAGGAGCACCCAGATGGGATATATTTCTATTCAAGGGATTTTATTTTAAGAATTGCTCCTAAAAGGCAAGGAATTATCAGAGTTTCTTTAACCGCTGATAGCCAATTTTCTGCCGGACAGGGGGAACATCTTCAAGAGGTTAATTCCACTTATTACAAAATATCAGAGACAGGTAATAGCTACATTGTAAGTCTAGCTGATATCACTCTACATATTAATCGATTCAGTGCCTCGATAAAGGCATTTGACGCATATAATAATCTTATATTTTCAGAATCTGAAAAGTACTCCAAATCACTGGAGCGCTTCGAGGTTTTTAAGACCAAGAAAACATCAGCTATTAAGACAGAAAAAATAAAGACTGCAGATGGTGAAAAAGATAGAATCATAGACAGCGAAACGATATCTGACGGCTTTCTATATAGGACACGGCTAGGGCTTAATTTTACTGATGATGAGATTCTGATTGGGCTTGGTCAATTCGAAGACGGTGTATGGAATAAGCGTGGCACCACTCAGTACTTACATCAGGCAAACAGAAGAATCGTCTCTCCGCTTTTAGTCTCAAACAAAGGCTATGGTCTTTTTCTCACCACGCAAAGCACCGCCATTTTTCGAGACGATATAAGTGGTTCCTACATAAGCTGTGAAGCAGACGAATATCTCGATTATTACCTAATAGTAAGTAAAAACCCAGACGAAATCATACGAGGGATGCGACTTTTATCTGGCAAAGCAACGATGCTTCCAAAGTGGGCATTTGGCTACCTTCAGTCAAAAGAGCGCTATGAGTCTCAGCAGGAAATTCTAGATACTGCCAACAAAT
>JAZRWF010000016.1:0-9091 GCA_045599565.1 Lachnospiraceae bacterium | reverse complement strand
CATGGCTACGATCCGACTTGGACTTCCATCTGAGACAGAGGATGATATTAAGGCTATCCCAGAGCTTGCGAATAAGATATGTGCCACATACTATGAGATTCCTAAGGATCAGAGAAACGGAAAATGTCAGGTTACCATGAGTACCTCATTTTTCGTTCCTAAACCATTCACTCCATTCCAGTGGGAGCCTATGTGCACACCAGAGCAGTTTTTGGAGCGCTCATATCTGGTGGGACAGACTATGCGCGCACAGCTGAATCAAAAGAGCATCAAATACAACTGGCATGATTCAGATGTGACTGTACTGGAAGGTTTACTGGCAAGGGGCGACAGAAGAGTAGCTGATGTAATAGAAGAGGTATATAAGCAGGGAGGCTTCTTCGATGCGTGGAATGACTATTTCTCATTTGAACGCTGGAAGGAGGCTATGGCAAAGTTTGATGTAACCTTTGATTTCTATTGCTACAGAAGACGTGAGTTAGATGAGATTCTGCCATGGGATTTCGTGGATGTATTAGTAACTAAAGAGTTCCTTATAAGAGAGCTTAAAAACTCACAGAATGAGTCTGTTACACCTAACTGTAAGATAAGGTGCAATGGATGCGGACTTAAGAGCTTAAACACCGGAGTATGTAATGAAGGCAAGATTTAGATTTGAAAAAAAAGGTAAGATGCGATATCACGGACATCTGGATATGATGAGATTTATCCAGAAGGCTGTGCTTCGTGCGAAGCTGCCTATAAAGTATTCAGAAGGCTTTAATCCACACCAGATTATGAGCTTTGGGGCACCTCTTTCAGTAGGACTTACTTCAGATGGCGAATATATGGATATAGAGTTTAAGGAGAATATGGACTTAAATGATGCTGTGACTCGCCTGAATGAACAGATGGTAGAGGGTTTAAGATTTATATCAGCAAATGAGCTTCCGGAAAAAGCATTAAAGTGTATGTCTGCTGTAACCGCGGCTAAGTATGAGGTCGGCTTTAAATATGATGAGGACAAGGAACGATTAGTTTCCTCTATAATGGCTGATTCATTTGATGGATTTTATACTAATGCAGATGAGATTATATTAGAAAAAGAAACTAAGTCAGGCGTTTCAGTTTTAAATATCAGAGACGATATATATGAAGCCAGCTTAGATTTTAGTAAAGAAAAATGCTTCTATTTCTTTTTGGCAAGTGGATCTGCACTTAATATAAAGCCTGAGGTCGTGATAAATCTCTTCGCGAAGTATTTGGGAATAGAGAGCTTTGAGACTTCTAGACTGGATATAAACAGAATAGATATGATAACTGGCGATAAGGAAACTGGATTTGTTTCTCTCGGTGATATTAAGCTATGAGAGCCATTATATTAGAGCTTTCATATAAGGAAGAACTAAAACCATTTTTAGTTACACTCGATGAACATGATAGAATAATAGATGCAGTATGTTTAGATTCACCTTTGGGCAAGCGTCTAGGTGGCAAGGTTATCAAGGTTATCAGAGAACAAGCCAGCGCCATTATGAAGCTTGAAAATGGCATGAACGCTTATATAAAAGAGGATGGTCTTAACACTGGTGACACCTTTGATGTTACTATTATAAGGGAAGCCTATGATAAAAAGCCTGTGACTGTTAGTAGAGCTGACGATGCTTTTAGTTTAGAAAGCTATCTGCTTGGACTGTTTGGTATAGAAGAAATATCTGTGATAGAGGATGAGTTCTTAAAAACAAGTATTAGACTTCGTGTACAAAAGCAGCTTGACAGAGCCTTGGCAGGAGTTTTCTTTTTTGAAAATGGTGACATTAAAATAGAGCGAACGACTGCACTTACAGTCATAGATGTAAATGCAGCCAGTGATAATGCATTTGCTGCGAATACAAATGCTGTTTCTTGTATAGTATCAGCTATTAGGCTTTTAAATGTAAGTGGACTTATTGTAATAGATTTTATAAATATGAAATCAAAGGAAGATCAAGAGGCTATTAAAAAACTTCTTACTGATGAACTGACTTCTAAAGATTATGCTACGTTTAGAGTGGGCAGCTTCAGTGAGTTTGGACTCCTTGAAATTACTAGAAAAAGAGTATTTTCACCCTTGACATAGAATGTCTTACATGATATTATATCACAGTATGCCGCTCAGTTCTGGTTAGAAGTGGGTAACCCACCAGCACTGGCGAGTAATGATAAAAGGAGGATTCAAAATGTACGCAATTATTGCAACAGGTGGTAAGCAGTACAGAGTATCTGAAGGCGATATCATTAACGTTGAAAAGCTTGATGTAGAAGAAGGAAGCGAAGTTACCTTTGACCAGGTTCTTGTAGTATCTGATTCTGATATCAAGATCGGTAACCCAACAGTTGCCGGAGCATCTGTAAAGGCTACAGTCGTTAAGAACGGCAGAGCTAAGAAGGTCATCGTTTATAGATATAAGCGCAAGACCGGCTACCATAAGAAGAACGGCCACAGACAGGCCTTCACTCAGGTTAAGATCGAAAAGATCAATGGCTAATTATAGTGATTAAATGCACTGTTAAAAAGCAAAATGGCGATTATGTTTCTATAGATGTCGATGGACATGCAGGCTTTGCCAATAGAGGTAAAGATATTGTGTGTGCATCTGTGAGCATGTTAGTTATAAATACTATAAATGCTATAGAAGAGTTTACCGATGATTCTTTCATCGGTGAGGCTGATGAGAAGCGTGGTCGTATCAAGTGTGAATTTCCAAGTGGATATTCACAGAGCACTAGACTATTATTGGATACTTTGATTCTTGGTTTAAAATCAGCCAGTGAGCAGTATTCAAAGTACGTTACACTTATTATCGAGGAGGTGTAAGAGCATGTTAAAGTTGAACCTTCAGTTCTTCGCCCATAAAAAGGGAGTAGGATCTACCAAGAACGGTCGTGATTCTGAGTCTAAGAGATTAGGCGCTAAGAGAGCAGATGGTCAGTTTGTAAAGGCTGGTAACATTCTTTACAGACAGCGTGGTACCAAGATTCATCCAGGTACTAACGTAGGCATCGGCGGCGATGATACACTTTTTGCTTTAGTTGATGGCGTTCTTCGTTTCGAAAGAAAGGGCCGTGACAAGAAGCAGGCTAGCGTATATCCAGCAGAGTAATTTTTGCGACCCGACTGTATAGTCGGGTCTTTTCATTTATTAAAGGCAAAGGTATTTAAGCATGGCATTTGCAGACAGAGCGAGAATAATAATAGGATCAGGAAAAGGCGGAGATGGTCATGTCAGCTTCCGCAGAGAGAAGTTCGTTCCTGATGGTGGACCGGACGGTGGCGACGGCGGAAAGGGCGGAGATGTTATATTCGAAGTAGATAAGGGACTAAATACTCTTACAGACTATCGTCATAAGCATAAATTTTTAGCTGAGCCAGGTGAGGAAGGTCGTGGAAGTAATTGCCATGGTAAAAATGGTGCAGATATAGTCCTAAAGGTTCCTGAGGGAACTGTAGTAAAGGATGCTGAATCTGGAAAAGTAATATGTGATATGTCTGGTGAAAACCAGCGTGTGATAGTGCTTCCTGGTGGAAAGGGAGGTCTTGGAAATCAGCATTTCGCGACCACCAGAATGCAGGCGCCTAAATTTGCAAAGCCTGGTAGAGATGGAATTACCATGGAAGTAATTCTTGAGCTTAAGGTGATAGCAGATGTCGGTCTCGTAGGCTTTCCTAATGTTGGTAAATCTACCTTTTTAAGTCGAGTTACAAATGCTAATCCTAAGATTGCTAATTATCATTTCACCACGCTTTCACCGAATCTGGGTGTAGTGGATATGGGTGCAGGTGATGGCTTTGTAATAGCTGATATTCCAGGTCTTATAGAGGGCGCTTCTGAAGGCATTGGACTTGGACTAGAGTTCCTTCGACATATCGAAAGAACTAAAGTTATTATCCATATCGTAGATGGTGCTTCGGTAGAGGGTCGTGACCCTATCGAGGATATAAAGGCTATTAACAAAGAACTCTTGGCTTATGATGAAAGTATTATGAATAAGCCTACCATTATAGCAGCGAACAAGATGGATGCATGCTACGGTGGAGAGTCAGAGGTAGTAGATAAGCTAAAAAAAGAATTTGGCGATAAATGCCAGGTTTTTGCTATATCTGCAGTAAGTGGTCAGGGAATAAAAGAGCTTTTGTATGCTACTAAGAAATTATTAGATGAATGTGAAACTAAGGATGTATTCTATGAGAGCGAATACGACCCTACAGTTCGCGTTTATGAGGATCTTCCTTATGAAATCACTATGAATGATGAGGGTGATTATATAGTAGAAGGTCCAAAGATTGACAAGATGCTTGGATATACAAACCTCGAATCGGAAAGTGGCTTTGTATTCTTCCAAAAGTTCTTAAAGGAACAGGGTATTTTGGACAAGCTAGAGGAAATGGGAATACAGGATGGTGATACAGTTAGAATGTACTCACTGTGCTTTGACTATTATAAATAGGTGATAAAGATGTTGACTAATAAACAGCGTGCCTTTTTATCTTCAAAGGCTAACGGAATAGATGCTATATTTCAGATAGGTAAGTCTTCTCTTACCCCTGAGATAGTAAAGGCAGTGGATGAAGCTTTGGCAGCCAGAGAGCTTATTAAGATATCTGTGCTTAAAAACTGCTTAGATGATCCTAAGGAGATGGGACAGATTATGGCTGAACGTACACACAGCGAAGTGGTACGAGTAATTGGAAAGAAAATCATACTTTACAGAGCAGCTAAGAAACCAGTTATTGAACTTCCTAAATAAATATTATGGCAAACATAGGCATCTTTGGCGGTACATTTAACCCAATACATAATACACATATATCTATTGCGCTTTCAGCTATAGAACAGTATAAGCTGGATAAGGTATATTTTATACCGTGTGATATTCCTCCTCATAAGCAGGGGCAGGATGTATTAGATGGCCAGATTAGACTAGAGCTGATAGAGGCTGCATTGAGTGATTATAATAAGCTCTTTGTGGATGATTTTGAGATAAAATCAGAAGGTGTTTCGTATTCATATCTGACTGTAACAGAATATAAAAAGCGATATCCAGAGGATAATTTGTTTTTCATTATGGGAAGCGACCAGCTTATAACCTTTGATAGCTGGTATAAGCCTGAAATTATAGCTTCTTTAGCTCAGATTCTTACCGTGGTTAGATCTACTGAGGAAGAAAGTGCTGTTCTTGAAAAGATTAAAAGTCTAAAGAAAACCTTTGATAAGGATTTTCTTTTGATTAAGATGGAAGTTAGCAGTGTTTCTTCTTCTGAAATACGAAAGCTCTCTTCATCTAATATGGATATAAGAGGCTTTGTACCAGCAGGCGTAGATAAATATATCAGGGATCATGAGCTATATAGGACAAATTCGTACACCTTAGCTGATGTTAAAAAATTGCTTAAGGAAATGAAGGAAACCTTAAAGCCTTCTAGATACGAGCATACAGTAGGGGTTACTCACTGCATTGGAAATCTGGCCATGGCATATAATTACCCTGTGTATAAGGCCATGATAGCAGGTGCATTACACGATTGTGCAAAGTGCATATCTGACAAGGAACGTATAGATATTTGCAAGACTAATGGTATAGAGATAACTGATGTAGAGTATAAGAATCCGTCTCTTTTACACGGAAAAGTGGGTGCGTTTTGGGCAAAGAAAAAGTATGGTATTTCAGATAATGAAATTCCTCATGCGATTACCTATCACACTACAGGCTGTCCAGATATGAATTTACTCGATAAGCTTTTATATGTAGCTGACTATATCGAGCCTGGCAGAGACAGAGCACCTAAGCTAAATGAGCTTAGACACATGGCTTATGTAGATTTAGATTACTGTTTATATCTTATTTTTAAAAATTCTGTAGAATATCTGAAGGAAAGTAATGAAGCTATAGACGATATGACAAGTAAGACGTATTTATATTATGAGGGAATTATAAAGAACAGAAAGGGTTGATACTATGGAAATAAAAGAGATGGTAGATAAGCTCTGTGAAGCTTTAGATAACAAGAAGGCTAATGATGTAGTAGCCATAGATATTACAGGGCTTTCAGATTTGGCAGATTATTTTGTCATAGCATCAGCTAATAATATGCCGCATCTGGATGCATTGGCTGATGAGACTGGCAGATTCTTCGCACAGCAGGGAATAGATGCGAAGTCTGTAGAAGGAGAAAATGGCAGCAGTTGGATTCTTTTCGATTATAGAGATATCATAGTACATCTTATGACAGAAGAAGACAGAAGCTTCTATGATATCGAAAAAGTATGGCGTGATGGAAAAATCATTACCATGAAAGATATTAAAAAAGATTAAAAAAGACCTTCCAAATGGAGAAATCCAAATGGAAGGTCTATTTTTTTAATAGAATCTAAATACACCGAACACTCTGCCAAGAATCTGACAATCTGGAACTATGATAGGATCCATCGTATCATTCTCTGGCTGAAGACGAATGTGACCATTCTCTCTATAGAAGGTCTTAACTGTAGCAGAATCATCTACTAAAGCAACTACCATATCTCCATTAAGAGCATCAGAGGTTCTGCGAACCATAATAATATCACCGTCTAAAATACCAGCATTAATCATGGATTCACCCTTAACCTTAAGCATAAAAGCCTCTGCATTAGGCATATACTCTGCAGGAATAGGAAAATAATTCGTAATATTCTCAACAGCAAGAAGTGGCTGTCCTGCAGCTACAGTCCCAATAACAGGAATCTGAACAATCTCACGACGAGATACATTAAATGGATCATCTACTATTTCAATAGCGCGAGGCTTAGATGGGTCTCTTCTTATATAGCCATTCTTCTCTAAGGTTTCTAGATGAGCATGAATAGAAGATGTAGACTTAAGGTTAACAGCGTCGCATAACTCTCGAACAGTAGGAGGATAACCCTTACTTATAATCTGAGACTTAATATAATCAAGTATTTCACGCTGTTTTCCAGTGATTTTACCATATGCCATAAAAAACTCCTTTCGAATGCGGTGACAAAAACCGCTATTACTATCAACTAAAAAGAGTATATCACACCGAACAGAGATTTGCAAACAAAAATTCGGAAAATTTGTTCGATTTTTCTGTTGACATATGTTCGATAGAATGATAATATAATGCAAACAGATGTACGGAACGGGTTTTCGGTTGTTAAATAAATTTTCGAGGTGTGCGATGTCAAGAAGTTATAAGGGAATATTATTAAGACGAAGAATTATCACAGTTATTATTGCTTTCATATTAGTCATTATGATTGTATTTTCTCTATTTGGAAAGAGGGCATATGCTTCTAACAGTCACATTCAGTGTGATAAGTACTATAAGCCTTACACAGTATGTGAGCAGGATACCTTATCATCACTTGCTCTTAGGTTCGCAGGTATATCAGATGTGAATCTTGATGATTATATCGAAGAGGTTCGATATATAAATGGAATCTATGACTATACTATTTATGCTGGTCAGATTCTATTTGTACCATATTATTTACCATCTTCATCACTTTAGGAGGCTCTTATGATAATCGCAGTAGATTTTGATGGAACACTGTGTAAGGATGAATACCCTAGTATAGGAACTCCGAACACAGGTCTTATAAATGAATTAAAGAATAAGCAGAAGAGTGGTGATAAAATTATTCTCTGGACATGCAGAGCAGGGCTTCCTCTCTTAGAAGCGGTGGTCTGGTGTCAGGGCATGGGACTATATTTTGATGCAGTAAATGATAATCTCCCTGAGGTTATAGCTCTCTATGGAAATAATTCAAGGAAGATTACAGCTGATGTATATATTGATGATAAGGCACTGATAGCATAATTGGATTTTACATTTTGTTTTGAATTGAAAACTAATTCTTGTTTTGTTATAATTTTATAGGTTTGCTATGTTTAGATTATTATACAATAATAGGATATAGTTTTTATGTTTAGATTTTTATATGTTATACTTATGAATACATGGCGTGGTCCTCGTGTAGTGCCTATGATGCGCCGTATGTTCAAACGTAAAGATAAATATACAGAAGAACAGAGATATGCATTTACAAAGAAGCTAATTCGACATCTTAAAAGCTCTGGTAAGGTTACCACAGAAGTTATTGGACATGATAAGCTTCCGAAGGAAGGTGGCTATGTTATGTTTCCTAATCATCAGGGTAAATACGATGTATTAGGTATCGTATATGCCCATAGAAAGCCTTGTTCCTTCGTTATGGATAAAGCCAAGAGTTACCAGTTTTTAGTTCGTGAGATAGTAGATGTTTTAGATGCTCAGCGTCTTGATTTAAATGATGTTAGGCAGAATGTAGCTGTTATAGATTATGTAAGCAAGAGGGTGGCTGAAGGTAAGAAGTATATTATCTTTTCAGAAGGTCCTTATGGTATTAATAATAAGAACCGTGTAAGGGATTTTAAGCCAGGCAGCTTTAAGTGTGCGACCAAGGCTAAGGTACCTATTGTTCCTGTGGCTCTTATTGATTCTTATAAAGTATTTAATGCATCAGGGCTAAAGCCTGTTAATACGAAGGTTATTTTTTTGGATCCGATATTCTATGAGGAGTATAAGGATATGAAGACTCCGGATATTTGTGATTTAGTAAGAAGCAGAATTGTGGAATGCATGCATGAATACGGCGTTGAAACCGATTAAGGCTATTTTGACATCTTCGAGTGAATTTGCTCTTAGATGTCTTTTTTAATGATGTGATGAAATATTAACTAATAAATGTTATACTTTCAAAGTATGTTTAATATATAACGAGAGAGAATTTATATGAAATCCAAGTATAGTACGATTACTTATTTCCTTAAGGGATGTAAAAGATATTTTATATTAGCGATTTTCTTTGTATTTTTACAGGTTGTTTTTGATCTTATAAATCCAAAGATTATGGGTTATACAGTCGATTATATAGTGGGCGATACCAGTGAGATGCCTGCTTTTTTGCTGAGTATAGCAGATTCGTTTGGCGGCAGAGCTTATATATTAGCTCATCTTTGGCTTATAGCGCTTATTGTGATAGGAATAGGTGTATGCTCTGCCATAAGCAGATACTTGTTTCAGCTTATG
>JAZRWF010000015.1:0-40698 GCA_045599565.1 Lachnospiraceae bacterium | reverse complement strand
TTACTACTATGGATACCCATACTATTACTACTATGGATATCCATACTCAAGCACCATTAATATCGTTTCGGTTGATACCGACAAGAAGCCTGCTAAGGATCAGAACAACAGCGTAAAGGCTACCTATATGAGCAACGCTCTTGTTGAGAAGGTTCTTAAGCTTGTTAAGTCTTGCGAGTCTGGTGAGAATGTTACCATTTCTATGGGTAAGACCACTCACATCGACAGTGATGTAATGGCAGCTCTTCAGGGACGTAATGTAACTGTATATGCCAAGAAGGGTTCTTACAGCTGGTTTATAAACGGTAAGGATATCAAGGATTCTTCTATCGATGCTAACATCGCTTGTACAGTAGATGCTGGTAATATCCCAGAGAAGCTTACAAAGAAGTTCAAGACTGAGACCGTAGAGCTTTCTACTGTTTCTAACAACCTTACCTTCAAGGGTTACCTCTACGCTAGTATTGGTTCTGAGGGCGACAAGGTAGACGTATACAAGTACGATGGCGAGACCCTTAAGAAGATTGCAACTGTAACTGTAGATTCAGATGACGAGGCTGGTGTAAAGGTTACCACTGGTGGCGATTATCTCTTCGTTGTTAAGTAGGATTAGTTCATGAAGTGTCCATATTGCGGTAATGAAGATACTAATGTAATTGACTCACGTCCTGCGGATGATAATACTAGCATCCGCAGACGTAGAAGCTGTCCTGAGTGCGGAAAGCGCTTCACGACATATGAGAAGGTAGAGACTATACCTCTTGTAGTTATTAAGAAGGATGGCGTTCGTGAGCAATACGATAGAAAGAAGATAGAGGCCGGTGTGCTTCGTGCCTGCCATAAGAGACCAGTTCCTATGGAGCAGATCGTGAAAATGGTAGACGAAGTGGAGACTGAAATCTTCTCTAGAGAAGAAAAGGAAGTTCCTGCTCAGGAAATTGGAGCAGTAGTTATGAGTAAGCTTCAGAAGCTGGATGCAGTAGCCTATGTAAGATTTGCATCTGTTTACAGAGAGTTTAAGGATGTAAACACCTTCATGGAAGAGCTCAAGAAAATGCTTAATCGTTAATTTAGATTAGGGGTTAATTATTATAACAAACGACCGATAATAAAGGTATGAATATATCAGGAATAAGACCAAGCTTTGGTCAGATTAACTACATACCGCAGATAAATCCTTCTGAGAATATAAAGCCTGAAGCATCAGCAGCTAGTCAGAGCACGAGCACTTCCTCGGCTAATAAGATATCTGAAGAGGAGATAAGTGCAGCCAGAAGTAAACAGACTTTTGGAGCTTATGATTATGCTAATGCATATAAGCCAGGTCAGAAGTTTGAGATGAAGGGTGCAGACTCTGATATTAATTCGCTTGATGTTCAGCAGGCTATCACTGAGATGCGAAGGGACAGTGCTTTGCAGCAGTATCAGTACTTTGTTGGAACTCAGAATTCCGCAGCAGAGTCATCGGTTGCATCAGTTCGTGGAGCAGAGGACTTTTCACTTTAATTAAAAAATTGAGCACTCCTCGTTAGAGGAGTGCTTTTTTTAGGTAAATATATGAATTTATTTCCAGACGTTTATGTTGATTCAGTATATGAAATTGACTTTGAAGACTTGTATAAAAATGGCATAAAGGGTATTATATTCGACGTTGACAATACTTTGGTTCCGCATGGTGCGCCAGCAGACGAAAGAGCTAAAAAGTTATTTGCCAGACTTAAAGCTTTAGGGATGGATGTGGTCTTTTTATCTAATAATAAAGAAGAAAGGGTAAAAAGCTTTTGCGAGGCTGTCGAGCTGGGACACTATATATATAAGGCTAATAAGCCTAGCGTAAAAGGTTATTTAAAGGCATGTGAGATTATGGGCATACGGGTAGATGAGGCTGCCTTCATGGGAGATCAGATATTTACTGATATTTGGGGTGCTAGAAGGTCTAAAATCAAAGCATATCTCACGAACCCGGTCGAAAAATGGCATGAGGAAATTCAGATAATTATTAAGCGTATTCCAGAGGCTGTGATAATAGCTCTGTATAAAATATGTAAAAGGATAAAAAGGAGAAGTGTATGAAAATCGTAATTAGCAATGACCACGCCGCAGTGGAGCTTAAGAAGGAAATCAAAACCTATATTGAGAGCTTAGGCCATGAGGTGATAGATGTTGGTACAAACACGAATGAAAGCTGCGATTATCCATATTATGGAAAGATAGCAGCCGAGAAGGTGGCTTCTAAGGAGTGTGATTTGGGTGTACTTATCTGTGGTACAGGAGTAGGCATATCTTTAGCAGCGAACAAGGTTAAGGGAATCAGATGCGGTGTTTGCTCTGATACTGCTACAGCTAGACTTATCAGACAGCACAATGATGCAAATATGATCTCATTTGGTGCGCGCATAGTAGGCTCGGAACTGGCGAAGGATATTGTAAAAGCATTTTTGACAACAGACTTTGAGGGCGGAAGACATCAGCGCAGAGTGGATATGATTATGGAGATTGAAAACGAGTAAAACTTGTGCTATACTTGTTTGGATTATCGTGGGTAAAGCCCCTAGAGGAGGAATATAAGAATGAACGTAAAGGTAGAAAACTTAGAGAAGAACATGGCAAAGATTACTGTAGAGGTAGACTATGCTGAGTTTAAGAGTGCTGTAACCAAGGCTTATAATAATCAGAAGAACAGCATCTCTATCCCAGGATTTAGAAAGGGTAAGGTTCCTCAGGCCATGATCGAGAAGATGTACGGACCGGAGATCTTCTTTGAGGAGGCTGCCAATATTACTATAAATGACACATATCCAAATGCTTATGATGAGTCTAAGCTCGATATCGTATCTCAGCCAGAGATCGAGGTAGTTCAGATCGGAAAGGATCAGAACTTTATCTATGCTGCTACAGTAGCTGTTAAGCCAGAGGTTAAGCTCGGAAAGTATAAGGGTGTTTCTGTTTCTAAGCAGGATGAGACTGTTACCGATGAGGATATCGAAAAGGCTATCGAGCAGGAACTTTCTAGAAGCGGACGTACCGTGGATACAGATGTTATCAAGGACGGCGATACAGCTGTTATCGATTTCGACGGATATAAGGATGGCGTTGCATTTGACGGTGGAAAGGCTGAGGATTATAGCCTTGCTATCGGAAGCCACAGCTTCATCGAGGGCTTTGAGGAACAGCTCATTGGACATAAGGTAGGCGATGAGTTCGATATCGATGTAACCTTCCCAGAGGATTATCAGTCTGAGGAGCTTGCTGGATGTCCTGCGGTATTTAAGATTAAGATTAAGTCTGCTACCACTAAGGAGCTTCCACTTCTTGATGAGGAGTTCGCTGAGGATGCAGGTTTTGATTCAGTAGATGACTACAAGAACTCAATTAAGGAGCGTCTTGAGAAGAATAAGGCTAATGCAGCTAAGTCTGCTAAGACTGAGGAAGCTATGGATGCTATTATCGAGGATTCAGAGATGGAAATCCCAGATGCTATGCTTAACACTCAGATCGATCGCATGATTAGACAGTTCAGCGGACAGCTGGCACAGTCTGGTCTTTCTATGGATCAGTATATGCAGTTTAGCGGAGTTACAGCTGATGGTCTTCGTGAGCAGGTTAAGCCAGAGGCTCTCAAGCAGATTCAGACCAGCCTTATTTTAGAGGCAGTGGCAGCTGCAGAGAAGATCGAAGCTACAGATGCTGATGTAGATGCTGAGATCGCAGAGATGGCTAAGGCTTACGGTATGGAGATGGATAAGCTTAAGGAAGCTGTCACTGAGGAAGAAATAGATGCTATGAAGAAGGATCTTGCTATCAGAAAGGCTGCTGACTTCATCGCTGACAATACAAAGGTTAAGGCTACCAGAAAGAAGGCAGCAAAGGCAGAGGCTTCTGAGGAGGAGTAATTAATGGCAACTATACCTTATGTCATCGAGCAGAGCTCAAAGGGCGAGCGAAGCTATGATATATATTCAAGACTTTTAAAGGATCGAATCATCATTTTAGGTGAGGAGGTAAATGAGACTACTGCTTCTTTAGTAGTGGCACAGCTTCTTTTCTTAGAGTCTGAGGATCCTTCTAAGGATATTTATCTGTATATTAACTCACCAGGTGGAATGGTGACTGCTGGTATGGCTATATATGATACCATGCAGTATATCAAGTGTGATGTTTGTACTATCTGCATAGGCTTGGCAGCATCGATGGGAGCTTTCTTACTCTCAGGTGGTGCGAAGGGTAAGAGATTTGCACTCCCTAATGCAGAGATTATGATTCATCAGCCTTCAGGTGGAGCTAAGGGACAGGCTACAGAGATAGAAATAGTAGCTGAGAATATCTTAAAGACTAAGAAAAAGCTCAATGAGATGCTGGCTGAGAATTGTAACAAGCCATACGAGCAGGTTTGTCTTGACACAGAGCGTGACCATTACATGGATGCTAAGGAAGCGCTTGAGTATGGCATTATCGATGAGATTATCACTAAAAAGGAGGAAGCTAAGAAGGGCAACTAGCCCTTCTTGGTTTGCATATAAAGGATTATGGCAAAAACTACTGACGACAAGGTTCGCTGCTCCTTCTGCGGTAAAGCACAGCAGATGGTTAGAAAGCTTATCTCAGGTCCTGGGAATGTATATATCTGTGATGAATGCGTAGAAATATGCAATGACATCATGTTAGAGGAATTGGGGGCTGAGGAGGAAGCTATTCTCGAGGAGGAGGCTACCGCTCTTATTAATTTAAAAAAGCCAAAGGAACTTAAGGCTTTCTTGGACGAGTATGTTATCGGGCAGGACGAGGCTAAGAAGGTTCTCTCTGTGGCAGTATATAATCATTACAAGCGTATTATGGCTGGCGATGATACTAATAATGACGTGGAGCTTACCAAGAGCAATGTTTTAATGCTTGGACCTACCGGAAGTGGAAAGACTTTGCTGGCACAGACTCTTGCGAGAGTTTTGGGTGTGCCATTTGCCATAGCTGATGCCACCACTCTTACAGAGGCCGGATATGTGGGTGAGGATGTGGAAAATATCCTGCTTAAGATCATTCAGGCTGCTGAATTCGATATTCAAAGAGCTGAGGTAGGCATTATCTATATCGATGAGATAGATAAGATCGCTAAGAAGAGTGAAAATGTATCTATTACCAGGGATGTTTCAGGTGAGGGAGTTCAGCAGGCTCTGCTTAAGATCATAGAGGGTACTGTGGCCAATGTTCCTCCACAGGGAGGCAGAAAGCATCCTCAGCAGGAGACTATCCAGATAGACACAAAGAATATTTTGTTTATCTGCGGTGGTGCATTTGAGGGACTGGAAAAAATAATAGCCAGCCGTGTGAATGAGTCATCTATGGGCTTCGGTGCGAATATCATAGATAAAAAGAATCAGGCCATCGGTGAGCTTTTGCATCAGGCATTGCCTCAGGATTTCATCAAATTTGGTCTTATTCCAGAGTTTATCGGACGTGTGCCTATAAATGTTTCACTGGAGGAGCTCACAGAGGATGATATGGTACATATCCTCACGGTTCCTAAGAACTGTCTGGTCAAGCAGTATCAGACACTTCTTGCGATGGATGGCGTGGAGCTTGAGTTCGAGGAGGATGCTCTTCGCGAGGTGGCTAGAAAGTCTATCGAGAGAAAGACTGGAGCCAGAGGACTTCGTGCTATCATGGAATCTGTTATGATGGATGCCATGTATGAGATTCCTAGTGAGGAAAACACGGAAAAGCTTGTTATCACAAAGCAGATGGTGGATGATAATTTGCTTCTTGTGGCAAAGGAGAAGCCTGCGGAGGACATCGCTCCAGTGGTAGCTTTGCCAAAGAAGGGAAAGAGCGCATAATAGATGAATCTTACCAAAGTAGAACTTGAAACTGTATGTGGAGTTACCTCGGTGCTGCCTGTTCACAGCGAGCCTGAGGTGGCATTCTGCGGAAGATCTAACGTAGGAAAAAGCAGTCTTATAAATGCATTAGTAGGCCGCAGCAGCTACGCCAGAGTGTCTAAGGAGCCGGGAAAAACTCAGACTATAAACTATTACAAGCTGAATGATGAGCTTTATCTGGTGGATTTGCCAGGCTATGGCTATGCTAAGGTTTCACAGCAGGAAAGAGACGCATGGGGAGAGATGATAGAGACCTATCTGAATGAGTCGGAGAGTCTTAAGGTAGTATTTCTTCTTGTGGATATTAGGCATGAGCCGACCGCTGATGATAAGCAGATGTATGAGTGGATTGACTATGTGGGATACCAGCCTATAGTGCTCTGTACAAAGGCAGATAAGCTTAACCGCTCACAGATAGACAGGCGAGTTAAGGAAATTTCAAAAGCCCTAAAGGCATCAGATGATGCGATTATTATTCCGACATCATCGGAGACAGGTCTGGGTGTAGATACAGTTTTGGATTTTTTTGATCAGATTTTGGAATGGTAAAAAAAGCCGATTATGCCATCCGTTATTATCTGGATGGCGTTTTTTATAGATAAAAAGGAGATTATAAAAATGTATAATGTAGGCGTTATTCGAGGCGATGGAATCGGCCCTGAGGTTGTGAATGAAGCTATAAAGGTCATCGACGCAGCCAGTAAAAAGTTTGGCTTTGAGATTAAGTATACTGATATTCTTATGGGCGGATGCTCTATAGATGCCACTGGTGAGCCTCTTACAGATGAGGCTATTAAGACTTCACTGGCACAGGATGCTATTCTTATGGGTTCTATCGGTGGAAATACCGCTACATCTCCTTGGTATAAGCTTCCAGCAGATAAGAGACCAGAGGCTGGCTTACTTAAGCTTAGAAAGAGCTTAAATCTTTTTGCAAACCTTCGTCCTGCATATCTTTACGATGAGCTGAAGGAGGCCTGTCCACTCAGAGATGATATCATAGGCGATGGCTTTGATATGATGATTATGAGAGAGCTCACAGGCGGCTTGTATTTCGGTGCACGTTCTACCGAGGAGGTGGATGGACAGCTGGTGGCAAAGGATTCTCTTACCTACAGTGAAGGTGAGATTCGTCGCATCGCTATAAAGGGCTTTGAGATAGCTATGAAGCGCAGAAAGAAGGTTACTTCTGTAGATAAAGCAAATGTACTTGATTCTTCAAGACTTTGGAGAAAGATAGTGGAGGAAGTAGCCAAGGATTATCCTGAGGTTTCATATGAGCATATGCTCGTAGATAATTGTGCTATGCAGCTGGTTAAGAATCCTGGACAGTTCGATGTCATCTTAACTGAGAATATGTTCGGTGATATTTTATCTGATGAGGCTTCTATGGTAACGGGCTCTATCGGAATGCTTTCTTCAGCATCTTTAAATGATACAAGGTTTGGACTTTATGAGCCTAGCGGTGGTTCTGCACCAGATATCGCAGGAAAGGGTATCGCAAATCCTATAGCTACCATTCTTTCAGCAGCTATGATGCTTCGATACAGCTTCGATGAGGATAAGGCAGCTGACGCCATAGAGGCGGCTGTCAAGAAGGTGCTCAAGGATGGCTATAGAACTATAGATATTATGCCACGCGTAGGCGACAGTGAATGTAATCAGATAGGCACCAGTGAGATGGGCGATGCTATAGTGGCTAGATTATAAGAGGTGATAATATGAGATCAGATAATGCACGTGCTGGTATGCAGCAGGCTCCAGCGAGAAGTTTGTTTAATGCGCTTGGATTTACAAGAGAAGAGATGAAAAAGCCTATGGTCGGAATCGTAAGCTCGTACAATGAGATCGTTCCTGGTCATATGAACATCGATAAGATAGTGGAGGCTGTCAAGCTCGGCGTAGCTGAGGCAGGCGGCGTTCCTGTAGTGTTCCCTGCTATAGCAGTGTGCGATGGTATAGCTATGGGTCATATCGGTATGAAGTATTCACTTGTTACCAGAGATCTTATCGCAGACTCTACAGAGTGTATGGCTCTTGCGCATCAGTTTGACGCTCTTGTTATGGTTCCAAACTGTGACAAGAATGTTCCAGGACTTCTCATGGCTGCAGCCAGACTTGATTTGCCTACAGTATTTGTGTCAGGCGGTCCAATGCTTGCAGGCCATGTAGGCGGACAGAAGAGATCTCTTTCGTCTATGTTCGAGGCTGTTGGCTCTTATGCTGCTGGCACCATGACTGAGGAGGATGTGGAGAACTTTGTCGAGAATGTATGTCCTACCTGCGGTTCATGTTCAGGTATGTATACAGCCAACTCTATGAACTGCCTTACCGAGGCTCTCGGCATGGGTCTTAGGGGAAACGGAACTATTCCAGCGGTTTACTCAGAGAGAATTCGTCTTGCTAAGTCAGCAGGCTATGCTGTTATGGATATGTATAACAAGGGTATCACAGCGCGCCAGATTATGACTAAGGAGGCTGTTTTGAATGCTCTTACAGTAGATATGGCTCTTGGCTGCTCTACTAACTCTATGCTTCATTTGCCTGCTATTGCTCATGAAATCGGTTTTGATTTCGATATAGCATTTGCTAATCCTATCTCAGAGAAGACACCTAACCTTTGTCATCTCGCACCAGCAGGACCTACCTACATGGAGGATTTGAATGAGGCGGGCGGCGTTTGGGCTGTTATGAAGGAGCTGGCTGATATAGGACTTCTTAATACAGACTGTATGACTGTCACAGGTAAGACTGTAGGAGAGAATATAAAGAATGCAGTTAATATGAATCCAGAGGTTATTCGTCCAGTGGATAACCCATATACAAAGACTGGCGGTCTGGCAGTTCTCAAGGGAAATCTAGCTCCTGATGGTTCTGTAGTTAAGAGATCTGCAGTGGTTCCAGAGATGCTTAAGCACTCTGGTCCAGCCAGAGTATTTGACTGCGAGGAGGATGCTATCGCAGCTATCAAGGGTGGAAAGATCGTAGCTGGTGATGTAGTAGTTATCAGATATGAAGGTCCTAAGGGTGGACCTGGTATGAGAGAGATGCTTAATCCTACATCTGCTATCGCAGGTATGGGACTTGGATCATCAGTAGCGCTTATCACAGATGGCAGATTCTCAGGCGCCAGCCGTGGTGCTTCTATCGGACATGTTTCACCGGGGGCTGCTGTAGGTGGACCTATCGCTTTGGTAGAAGAGGGTGATATCATCGAAATCGATATTCCAGGACTTAGCATGAATCTTAAGGTGAGTGACGAGGAGCTGGCAAAGAGAAAGGCTGCTTGGACACCTAGAGAGCCAAAGGTTACCACAGGTTATCTCAAGAGATATGCGGCGCAGGTTACATCTGGTAACAAGGGCGCTATAATGCAGATTCCAGAGTAGAGGATATGATATGTTATTAAATGGTTCAGAAATAGTAATAGAGTGCCTTAAGGAGCAGGGCGTAGACACAGTATTTGGATACCCGGGCGGAGCTATCCTTAATGTGTACGATGCTCTTTATAAGCACAGAGATGAGATAAGACATGTGCTTACCAGCCACGAGCAGGGGGCAGCGCATGCAGCGGACGGATATGCAAGAGCTACCGGTAAGGTGGGCGTATGCTTGGCAACCTCTGGTCCTGGTGCGACTAATCTGGTAACAGGTATCGCTACAGCTAATATCGACAGTATTCCGCTGGTAGCTATCACTTGTAATGTAGGTGTAAGCCTCCTTGGAAAGGATTCCTTCCAGGAGGTAGATATCACTGGCGTTACCATGCCTATCACAAAGCATAATTCTATCGTAAAGGATGTAAAGGATTTGGCTACTACCATAAGAAAAGCTTTTGCTATCGCAAAGAGCGGCAGACCTGGTCCTGTGCTTATCGATATTCCAAAGGATGTCACAGCTGCCATGTGTGAATATACTCCTATGGATGTGGTTAACAATAATGTGCTGGCTGGTCCAAACTTCATTCGTCCACAGGTATACGATCTGGATGCGGCACTTGATGAGGCAGTAAAGCTTATCGAAAAGTCAGCGCGCCCATATGTATTTGTAGGCGGCGGAGTAACTTTAGCTGGGGCTTCAAAGGAGCTTTCGCAGTTCGTAGAGCTGATAGATGCTCCGGTCTGTGATTCACTCATGGGTAAAGGTGCATTTGACGGCACAGCAGACAGATATACTGGAATGCTGGGAATGCATGGAACAAAGTCTTCTAATCTCGGTGTGAGCAAGGCTGATTTGCTCATAGCAGTGGGAAGCAGATTTTCAGATCGTGTATTTGGTAATCCAAAGAAGTTTGCAGCTGATGCAGTTAAGATTCAGATAGATATAGATCCAGCTGAGATAAACAAGAATATTCCGGTGGACTGTGCACTTATCGGTGATGCTAAGCTTATTCTCACACTTTTGAATGCTAAGCTAAAGAAGGCCGATCACAGTGAGTGGATGAAGGATGTAGAGTGCTTAAAGACAGAGTATCCTTTGACCTATAATCACGAGGGTCTCACTGGTCCTGCTGTGATAGAAGAGGTTTACAGACAGACTAATGGAGAAGCTATCGTGGTAACTGAGGTAGGCCAGCATCAAATGTGGGCTGCGCAGTACTACAAGTATAAAAGGTCAAGACAGCTTCTTACTAGCGGTGGACTTGGTACTATGGGCTATGGCCTAGGAGCTGCTATCGGTGCCTCATGTGCTGTAAGAGAGGGCAAGGCAAATGCTACGAAGGTGGTTAACTTTGCCGGAGATGGCTGCTTTAGAATGAATATGCAGGAGCTGGCAACAGCTGCCCGCGAAAAGCTTCCTATGGTAGAGGTGGTTATCAATAACCATGTACTGGGTATGGTTCGCCAGTGGCAGACCCTGTTCTATGAGGGAAGGTATTCCGCTACTATACTGGATGACGGAATGGATTATGTGAAGCTGGCAGAGGCTTGCGGCTGCAAGGCATATAGAGCTACTACGCTAGAGGAGTTTAAGGAAGCCTTCGAGGCTGCTATGAATGAGAAGGACGTACCAGTGGTTATCGATGCTATTATTGACAGAGATGACAAGGTATGGCCTATGGTAGCACCGGGTGCGCCTATAGAAGAGTGCAGAACTGAATAGTAACAAAAATTATTGATTTTACTTGAAAAAAGCGGTAGAATGTGGGAGTGTGTGAACTTTTTGACACACTCCCATTTTAGTGGAAAATTTATTTACATATTCAGGAGGACAATGTGATGAGCAGAGTGTACAATTTTAGTGCTGGACCTGCAATGCTCCCAGAAGAGGTTCTTAAGGAAGCTGCAGCTGAGATGATGGATTACCAGGGATCTGGTCAGTCAGTTATGGAGATGAGCCATCGTTCCAAGGTATACGATACCATTATCAAGGAAGCTGAGGCTGATCTTAGAGAGATTATGAACATCCCTGATAACTATAAGGTTCTTTTCCTTCAGGGTGGTGCTTCTCAGTTCTTCGCAGAGGTTCCAATGAACATGTTCAAGAATAAGAAGGCTGGTTACATTATCACTGGTCAGTGGGCTAAGAAGGCATACCAGGAGGCTAAGATCTATGGTGAGGCTGTAGAGCTTGCTTCTTCTGCAGACAAGACCTTCTCATATATTCCAGATTGTTCAGATCTTCCTATCACTGATGATATGGATTATGTTTACATCTGTGAGAATAATACCATTTATGGAACTAAGTTTAAGACCCTTCCTAACACTAAGGGCAAGGATCTTGTAAGTGATATTTCATCATGCTTCTTATCAGAGCCTATCGATGTTTCTAAGTACGCTGTAGTATACGGCGGCGTTCAGAAGAATGTAGGACCTGCAGGTGCTGTTATCGCTATCATCCGTGAGGATCTTCTTACAGATGATGTTCTTCCAGGAACTCCTACCATGCTTAAGTGGAAGACTCAGGCTGATAATGATTCTCTTTACAATACACCTCCATGCTACACTATCTACATCTGCGGAAAGGTATTCAAGTGGATTAAGAAGCAGGGCGGACTTGAGGCTATCAAGGCTAACAATGAGAAGAAGGCTAAGATCCTTTATGATTTCTTAGATCAGTCTAAGATGTTCAAGGGTACTGTAGTTAAGGAAGACCGTTCACTTATGAACGTTCCATTCGTAACTGGAAACGAGGAACTCGATGCTAAGTTCGTCAAGGAGGCTACGGCAGCTGGTTTTGTAAACCTTAAGGGTCACAGATCAGTAGGTGGTATGAGAGCATCTATCTATAACGCTATGCCAATCGAGGGCGTTGAGAAGCTTGTTGAGTTCATGAAGAAGTTTGAAGTGGAGAATGCGTAATGTTTAATTTTAATTGCTTGACTCCTATCGCTGCTATCGGTCTTGACAGATTTTCTACCGATTACAAGCAGGTAGAGGACGCTGCAGCAGCTGATGCTATTTTAGTACGTAGTGCAGATATGCACGAGATGGCTCTTTCAGATAACCTTGTATGTGTAGCAAGAGCTGGTGCAGGTGTTAATAATATTCCTCTTGATGAGTGTGCTAAGAAGGGTGTAGTAGTATTTAATACCCCTGGTGCAAATGCTAACGCTGTTAAGGAGCTTGTATTTGCAGGTATGCTTCTTGCTAGCAGAGATATCGTAGGCGGTATCGACTGGGTTAAGGAGAATGTAGCTGATGCTAATATCGCAAAGACTGCAGAGAAGGCTAAGAAGGCATTTGCTGGCACAGAGATCGCTGGAAAGAAGCTCGGTGTTATAGGTCTTGGAGCTATCGGTGTAAAGGTAGCTAACGATGCTACACACCTTGGCATGGAAGTATATGGCTATGATCCATATATCTCTGTAAATGCTGCATGGTCACTTTCTAGAAATGTAAAGCATGTTACTAATGTAGAAGACATTTATCGCGAGTGTGATTTCATCACAGTACATGTGCCACTTCTTGACTCTACTAAGGGTATGATTAATAAGGCTGCCATCGAGATGATGAAGAAAGGCGTAGTTATTCTTAACTTCGCTAGAGATATCCTTGTAGATGAGGCTGCACTTTTAGATGGCATCGCATCAGGCAAGGTTAGAAAGTATGTTACAGACTTTGCTAATCCTACAGTAGCTGGCAAGGATGGCGTTATCTGCACACCACACCTTGGAGCTTCTACCGAGGAGGCAGAGGACAACTGTGCTGTTATGGCTGTAGATGAAATCAGAGACTTTATGGAGAATGGAAATATCGTTCACTCTGTAAATTACCCTGACTGCTCTATGGGTAAGCTCAAGGAGCCACGTATCGCTATCTGCCATATGAATACAAAGGGTATCATCGGATGCTTTACCACTATTCTTGGTGATGCTGATGTAAACGTAGATGATATGACTAATAAGAGCCGTGGTGACTATGCATACACCCTTATGGATGTATCTGTTATGCCATCAGCTGAGGTTATTGAGAAGATTAAGGCTGTAGAGGGTGTTATCAAGGTTAGAGTGTTAAGTCTTTAATTTTATATTTGATTGTAAGGAGTTATATGGTTACTATCAGACCGTTTAAGGCCTTTAGGCCAAGTGAGGAGAGAGCGAAGGAAATCGCGGCTCTTCCATATGACGTATACAATCGCAAGGAAGCTTCCCAGGTTGTCAAAAACAACCCGGGGAGTTTTCTTGCCATTGATAGGGCAGAGACTTCGTTTGACGACAGTGTAGATACATACGCGCCAGAGGTTTATAAGAAGGCCCATGATTTACTGGCTCAGTGGATAGATGAGAAGAGATTCATCCAGGACGGTGAGCCTTGTTTTTATGTTTACAGAGAGATAATGGATGGCCGTGCGCAGTGTGGTCTGGTGGCGCTTTCATCTGTGGAAGACTACGAGAACGGTATCATTAAAAAGCACGAGAATACCAGAGCGGACAAGGAGCAGGACAGAATAAATCATGTAGATATCTGCAATGCTCAGACGGGTCCTATCTTTTTAGCATATAAGCCATCTAAGGCAGTAAAGGATATCATAACAAAGGTTATGAAGTCTGCACCGGTCTATGATTTTATGACAGATGATGACAAGACTACCCAGACTGTCTGGGTGATAAATGAGGAGGCGGATATAACCGCTTTAGTGGAGGCATTTTCTGCCATGGATGCTACATATATCGCTGATGGACATCACAGAGCGGCATCTGCTGTAAGAGTGGCACAGCGCAGACGAGAGGCTGATAAGGCGGCTGGTAAATTCACCGGAAATGAAGAGTATTTAAGCTTCCTGTCAGTTCTGTTCTCACAGGATGAGCTGGCTATCATGGATTACAACCGTGTGGTAAAGGACTTAAATGGCCTGTCAAATGATGACTTTGTAGCCAAGGTGGAGGTACTTTGCAAGAAGCTTTCATCAGATAAGGCGCCTATTCATCCTACTAAAAAGGGTGAGTTTTCTATGTATTTGGATGGTGAGTGGACCTTGTATGCATACGACGAGAGCATTCAGACAAAAGACCCAGTAAAGGGGCTGGATGTATCTATTATGCAGGATCAGATACTGGGACCTATCCTTGGAATCGGAGATCCAAAGACTGATAAGAGAATAGATTTCGTGGGTGGAATCAGAGGCTTAGAGGAGCTTGAGAGAAGATGCAGTAGTGACTGTAAGGTGGCTTTTGCCATGTATCCTACTTCTATGGATGAGCTCTTTAACGTGGCTGATGCTAGACTTTTGATGCCGCCTAAGAGTACATGGTTCGAGCCAAAGCTTAGAAGCGGACTCTTTATCCATTCATTAGAGGATTAGTGGGTATGGATAATCAGGCGTTAAATGTAGTGGACGCGGCTAAAAGCGGTCTTTTAAAGCAGTGGATAGATGCACTTATACCGAAGGCTCTCTCCTTTGGACTCAGCGTACTTTTAGCACTTCTTATCTGGTTTATCGGTTCAAAGATTATCAGAACTGTAAAGAAGGGTTTTGCTAAAAGCTGCGAGAGACATGGCGTAGATGTCGGTGTAGCTGGCTTTCTGACAAAGATAATAAGCGTGATATGTAATGTATTCTTGTTTGTTATCATACTTGGACTGTTTGGCATTACAGCTTCGTCGCTCGCTGCAGGTGTAGCAGGCATAGGAGTGACGGTAGGTCTCGCTCTTCAGGGAGCGCTTTCAAACTTTGCCGGAGGCTGCCTAATACTTCTTTTGCATCCATTTAAGGTGGGCGATTACATCGTGGAGCATGCCAGCTCAAAGGAGGGAAGTGTAAAGGAGATATCTATCATTTACACCACTCTTGTAACACCGGATGGAAAGACAGTAGTGGTTCCAAATGGAGCGTTGGCTGCAGCATCCATCACAAATGTAACTGCTCTTGGAAAGAGACGCATGGATGTATCAGTGGGGATTTCATACACCTCGGATTTGAAGAAGGCAAGGGACATTTTATTAAAAATAGGTGAAGGTTGTGATAGGCGAATCAAGGAGGACGAGTGCTATACCTTAGTAGCAGATCTCGGAGAGAGTGCTGTTAAGCTTGAACTTAGATTCTGGGTTAAAAATGAAGAATTTTGGCCAGTGCGTTTTGAGATATTAGAGGACATCAAGGATGCATTTGATAAGGCTGGTGTGGTAATTCCATATAACCAGCTGGATGTGCATTTGGACGGAACATTAAAAAAGATAAAAGGAAACGACTAAATATGCTTAATACTTATGAGCTTATACAAACAGAAGAGTTGCCAGATTTTTCATCAGTGGGTTATATGTACCGCCACAAGAAGACTGGTGCAAAGGTAGTGTATCTTAAGAATGATGATGACAATAAGGTGTTTTTTATTGGCTTTAGAACGCCACCAAAAGACTCTACAGGTGTAGCTCATATCATTGAGCATACTGTTCTTTGCGGATCAGATAAGTATCCGGTTAAGGATCCATTTGTAGAGCTTTGCAAGGGAAGTCTTAATACGTTTTTAAATGCTATTACCTTCCCTGATAAGACTATGTATCCAGTGGCAAGCACAAATGATAAGGATTTTGCGAATCTTATAGATGTATATATGGATGCTGTTTTTCATCCGAATATCTATAAGGATATCAGAATCTTTAAGCAGGAAGGTTGGCATTATGAGCTGGACAGCTTAGATGGCGAACTCACTATTAATGGTGTAGTTTATAATGAAATGAAGGGAGCATTCTCTAATTCAGATGACGTTTTGGAGCGTGCTGTTATCAATTCACTTTTCCCAGATAACACATATGGTAATGAGTCAGGTGGAGATCCAAAGGTTATACCAGAACTTACGTATGAGGATTATCTTGATTTTCATCGTAAGTATTATCACCCATCTAACTCATATATCTATCTCTATGGCGATTTAGATATAGAGGAGAAGCTTAACTACCTGGACAAAGAGTACTTAAGCAAATACGATTACCTTGAGGTGGATTCTGCGATTCCGGTACATGCTGACTTTGATGAAGTTAAGAGAGTGGAGTCCACATATCCTATTTCAGAGGATGAAGAAAAGACAGAAGGTTATTTAAGCTATAATATGGTGATAGAGGATGCCTTGGATGCAGTGGGCTACGAGGCTATGAGTATCATCATGGATGTGCTTGTGAATAATCCTGGTGCACCTATAAGAGAGTCTATTATAAAGGCGGGGCTTTGTGCAGATGTTAGTGGTAGATTTGATACCTCATTCAGACAGCATATTTTCTGTATAACTGCCAAAGATGCTGATCTTTCCAGAGAGGCTGAATTTGTTCAGATTATCGAGGATGGCTTTAAGGCAGCAGCTAAAAGAATTAATAAAAAGAGTTTATATGCAGCTCTATCTACTGAACAGTTCCATCTTCGTGAAGGTGATTTTGGATGGGCACCTAAAGGCCTTTACTACGGCTTACAGATTATGGAAAGCTGGCTTTATGATGACGGGAAACCTTTTGTACTCATGCATACTTTAAAAGTGCTGGATGAGCTTACAGAGGTTGTTGAAAAGGACGTATTTGAAGGTTTGGTAAAGAGCCGTCTTTTGGATTGTAAGCATAAGTCAATGGTAGTTTTAGCTCCATCCAAGGGAGCGGTAACCAAGGATGAAGAAGAACTGAAGTCAAAGCTTTTGGCTTATAAAGCTTCACTTTCAAAGGATGAGCTTTTAGATATAATTGAAAAGACTAAAGACTTAAAAGAATTCCAAGACGCTCCTTCAGCTAAAGAAGATTTGGAGAAGATACCTCTTTTAGAGAGAGAAGATTTAGGCAAAGAAGCAAAGCCTCTTGATGCAGCAGAGGATACGGTCGATGGTGTCAGAGTAATAAGACATAATATGGATACAAATGGAATCCATTATTTGGCACTTCTTTTTGATGTATCAGATATCTCTGCTTCAGAACTGCCATATTTGTCTTTAGCTACTAATATGATGGTGCAGTTGTCCACAAAGAACTTTTCATATGGTGAGTTGAATGACGAGATAGACATAAATATGGGTGGTCTCAATACGAAGACTTCCATAAATATTACAAAAGATGGCTATATGATAACTTTGCGTTTGGGTGCTAAATTTTTGTATTCAAAACTGGGTGAGTCATTAAAACTTATCGATGAAGTGCTGTTTTCTAGTGATTTTAATGATTTAACTCGAATTAAGGAGTTGTTGTTGCAGGAAAAAGCACATGTACAGCAGGCATTTTCTTCTACAGGCGCCCAGCTTGCTTCGCATGTAGCAAAGGCATCGTATTCTGTATCAGGTGCAGCAGAAATGCTTGTGAATGGAATCGCATATTATGATGTGGTAAAGTCGCTTTGTGAAGCGGATGATGATGCATTAAGGGCTGCCTGTGAAAATATGGCTGATTTGGTAAAGAGGGCAACGGCTTTTGATAGATTATTTATTTCAAGCGGCTGTGAAGAGGCTTTTAATAGTCAGGTAGATGATATAGTTTCTAGTATTAGAACTAAGAGTAACCCAAGCTCAAAGTTTAGTGATGGCGATGAGATAAAGCCTACAGGAAAAAATGTTGGTTTGTATGATGCATCGCAGATTCAGTATGTTGGAAAACATGGTAACTTTATGAATGCGGGGTATAAATACAGTGGAGCCTTCAGTGTTTTACATACCATAATGGGTTATGACTACCTCTGGATTAATGTCAGAGTAAAAGGAGGGGCGTACGGTTGTCCTTCTAGCTTTAGTAAAACCGGAGACGTTTCAATGACAAGCTACAGGGATCCAAAGCTTAAGGAAACGCTTGATATCTTTGATGGTGCAGCAGCATATATAAGAAGCTTTGACTGTGATGACAGGGATATGCTCAAGTACATTATAGGTACTTTAAGTGGCATGGATGCACCTTTAACACCTTCTATGAGGTGTTTAAGAGGTCTTGCTGGTGTACTGCAGGGTGTTACTTATGAGGAATTGCAGAGAGTCAGAGATGAAGTGCTTTCTTGTACTGTAGAGGATATCAGAGCACTTGGTGAGCCTATAGATGCAGCTATGAAGCAGAACCATATCTGCGTAGTGGGAAATGAAGCAAATATAAAGGCAAATAAAGAATTGTTTGATGAGATAAGGAGTCTCGTATAATGAGTGATTCCAAGAGTGGATTTGTCACGATAGTAGGTCGCCCGAATGTGGGAAAGTCGACCCTGATGAATCGTCTTATAGGCATGAAAATAGCTATTACCAGCCCTAAGCCACAGACGACCAGAGGTCGCATAAAGACTGTGTATACAGATGAGAGAGGACAGATAGTTTTTCTTGATACACCTGGCATTCACAAGCCTAAGAACAAGCTGGGCGAATATATGGATGCGGTGGTTAAAAAGTCGCTTCAGTCGGTGGATGTCATTCTCTGGCTGGTGGAGGCTACCGACAGACCAAGAAATGCGGAGCTTGAAATAGCAGAGAGTTTAAAAGCATTAAGAACACCGGTGCTTCTTCTTGTGAATAAGATAGACAAGGCCGATGGAGCCATTGTGGGAGAGTGCATAAGCGCATTTTCAAAGCTTTTGGATTTCGATGAAATTATTCCAGTCTCAGGTAAAAATGGCGCAGGAGTCAAGGATCTTTTGTCTGCTATCTATGACAGACTTCCAGAAGGTGTGGCATTTTATGATGAGGATACTGTCACCGAAATTCCTATGAGAGACATCGCATCAGAGATTATCAGAGAAAAGTGCCTTTTGTCTTTGAATGATGAGATACCGCATGGTATAATGGTGGAAATAGATACCATGAGACCTAGAGATGAGTCTGAAACTCTTTGGGATATAGAAGCTACTATTATCTGCGAAAAGGACAGTCATAAGGGTATCATAATCGGCAAAGGCGGTGCTATGCTCAAGCGCATAGGCAGCAGTGCAAGAAAAGAATTAGAGGAGCTTTGCGAGGCAAAGGTAAATCTTAAGCTGTTTGTAAAGGTTAAGAAGGACTGGAGAGAAAGCGAGTATCTTATCAAGAGCTTCGGATATAAGAGCGAGGATCTTTAATGGCAGAGTTTGTGGTAACAGCCATGGTTTTATCTGCTTCGAATGTGGGTGAGCAGGACAGGCGAGTCACGCTTTTGACCAAAGAGCGAGGGAAAATATCTGCATTTATGAAGGGTGCCAGAAGGCAGGGCTCAGCTCTGGCTGCGGCAGCGAACCCAATGTGCTTTGGTACATTTTACGGATACGATTCCGGCAGGAATATGTATATTCAAAAGGTAGATATTACCTGCTTCTATGAAGGTATCATAGGGAATTATGACAAGACCTGTCTGGCTAGCTACTTTTTGGAGATGGCTGAGTATCTATCGGTCGAGGAAGGCGATGAGGCAGGCAGGCTGCTTCTTACCTATATGGCGCTAAAGGCTGTAGAGGCCGGTATGGTGGAGCCTGAGCTTTTAAAGGTCATATATGAGCTCAGAACTCTGGTGGTGGACGGTGAACAGCCGGAGCTGTTTAGGTGTGTGGGGTGTGGGACCTCGAGGACCGCGAGGACCTCTCAGTCACCTGCGGTGACAGCTCTCCTAGAAGGAGAGCCGGGGGCGTACTTTTCATTAGTGGGGAGGGGCGTGACCTGTGCTTCTTGTGCCCAGAAGATGGCAGCGGTACCTTTGTCGCCGGCGGCGCTTTATGCGCTTAGGTTTATAGAGACAGCACCGGTAAACAAGCTTTTTTCCTTTAGACTAACTGATGAGGTGAAGTCGGAGGTTATCATGCTTTTAAACAATTACAGAAGAAATTATTCAAATCATTTATATAAATCAGAGCAGTTTTTATAAGTATATGTCAACAGCTAAACAACGAAGAAGAAGAAAAAGAAGAATAATAAAGGCCGTTTTGTATATAGGTGTTCTGGCTATAGTAGCAGCGCTTGCATTCGTGGCGGTATCTGTCATAGGCTCGTTTTCTGTAAAGCCTGCAGAGGTAACTACGCTTTCGATGCTGGATGGAAGCAAAGTTATGCTGGAGGAGGTAGAGTCCTTCAGAGCAAGTGATTATGATGAAGCCGAACTAAAAAACTTTACAAAGGACATGGTAAAGGCTTACAATGACAGGATAGGATTAGAGCGAGTAAAGCTTAAGAAGCTTAAGGTTTCAGATGGCGTAGCCTATGTTAAAACCATATATGAATCCACAGAGGATTACAGCCAGCTTTCAGGGTATGATCTATATGCTGGCTCATATATGGATATGATGGAGGCCGGCTATGACATGTCTGTCATGATAAGCTCGGTTAACAATGGTATTAAGGTCTCAGAGGGAGCTATTATAGACCCAGCTTCTCTCATAGACTTAAATGTGGTTATGGTAGCCGAATACATAAGTGTAAAGGTTCCTGGAATCATAGAATATGTATCGACTATGGGAACTAAGATGACCGCAGTAGATACAGTAAGGATAACGCCGGATGAGGGTATGGAGGATTTCCCTTCACCAGTATTTATCTTTTACTCCGAGAGTAAGTAATAAACCAGAAAGGAATAGATTTATGGAAAAGACATTAGAAAAAATCGTAGCTTTGTGTAAGGCCAGAGGATTTGTATATCCTGGATCAGAGATTTACGGCGGACTTGCCAATACCTGGGATTATGGAAACCTGGGTGTAGAGCTTAAGAATAATGTAAAGAAGGCTTGGTGGGCTAAGTTTATTCAGCAGAACCCATATAATGTAGGTGTAGACTGTGCTATTCTTATGAATCCACAGACCTGGATAGCGTCAGGACATCTTGGAAGCTTTTCTGACCCACTTATGGATTGTAAGGAATGCCATGAGAGATTCAGAGCTGATAAGATTATTGAGGACTTTGCAGCAGAGAATGGTATAAAGCTTGAGTCTTCTGTAGATGGCTGGTCACAGGAGGATATGAAGAAGTTTATCGATGATAACAATGTTCCATGTCCTAGCTGCGGTAAGCATAATTTCACTGATATCAGACAGTTCAACCTTATGTTTAAGACCTTCCAGGGCGTAACTGAGGATGCTAAGAATACTGTATACCTTCGTCCAGAGACTGCACAGGGTATTTTCGTAAATTTTAAGAATGTACAGCGTACTTCTCGTAAGAAGGTACCATTTGGTATTGGACAGATAGGAAAGTCCTTCAGAAACGAGATTACACCAGGAAACTTTACATTCCGTACCAGAGAGTTCGAGCAGATGGAGCTTGAGTTCTTCTGCAAGCCAGGTACACAGGATGAGTGGTTCCAGTACTGGAGAGGCTTCTGCCGCGACTGGCTCCTTTCTCTTGGCATTAAGGAGGATGAGATGAGACTTCGCGACCATGATCCAGAGGAGCTTTCATTCTACTCTACAGGCACTACTGATATCGAGTTCTTATTCCCATTCGGATGGGGTGAGCTTTGGGGTATCGCTTCTCGTACAGACTATGATCTAACACAGCATCAGAATGTATCTGGTCAGGATATGATGTACTTCGATGATGAGACAAATGAGAAGTATCTTCCATACGTAATCGAGCCATCGCTCGGTGCTGACCGTGTGGTACTTGCATTCCTTTGCGCAGCTTATGACGAGGAGAATATCGGAACAGAGGATAAGCCAGATGTTAGAAATGTAATGCGTTTCCATCCAGCTATTGCACCAGTAAAGATCGGTATTTTACCACTTTCTAAGAAGCTTTCAGAGGGTGCTACACCAGTGTTTGAGATGCTTTCTAAGAGATATAACTGTGAGTTCGATGACAGAGGAAACATTGGTAAGCGTTATCGTCGTCAGGATGAGATTGGAACTCCATTCTGCATCACCTATGACTTCGATTCAGAGACAGACCACGCTGTTACAGTTCGTGACAGAGATACAATGGATCAGGTTAGAGTACCTATTGATGAGCTGTTAGCTTACTTTGATGACAAATTTGAGTTTTAAATAATAATTTAAGGAGGTAGCAAAATGTTAATTCATTCACAGGACGAGTTTGAAAAAGAAGTATTAGATTATCAGGGCAAAGTTATAGTTGACTTTTTTGCTACCTGGTGCGGACCTTGCATGATGCAGAGTCCTATAGTGGAGGAGTTCGAGGAGACACATCCAGAGATTAAGTGTGTGCAGGTGGATACAGACGAATGCCCAGGCATAGCAAGGGAGTTTTCGGTGGTATCCATCCCTACACTGGTAGCCATGGAGAATGGGGAAATAGTAAAGAAGTCTATAGGGTTGACTCAGGATTTAGAAGAGCTTTTCGAGTAAGGGGTTTAGTTTGGGAAAGAATTGTACGGAGACAATAGATAAGTCAGGGCTGACAGACCGCACATTTATGGCGCCTTCTATAGGGAATAAGAGGTGCTATAATTTCATGTATAACGCGAAGACGAATGTATCCAGATGGTCTGACAATGCAGTGGAATACTTTGACCTGCCTGGTGAGTATATCGATAATGCGCAGGAGATTTGGATAGAAAAGATTCACCCAGATGACAGAGCGCTGTATCAGTCTGTGTATCGCAGAATGTTTGACAGCGATGAGGGGATTTTTGACTATGAATGTAAGATTAAGAATATGTTTGGTGAATATGTTCTGATAACTTGCAAGTGCGTAGTATTTCCAGGTGAAGGCGATGAACCAAAGCTTATCACAGGCACCATCACGAATCATGGTATTCAGGAGACGATAGACTCTATAACTAGCCTTCATACCTCGTCTGAGTTTATAGAGCGAGTAAAGAGGATGCTCTTTAATAAGGAACAAGGGGTTATCTATAAGATTTCCATCAGTCGCTTTAACAACTATAATATTTTGTACGGATTTGAGTTTGGCGACGCTGTTTTGAGAGTTGTGGCTGAGATTCTTCGTAGCTACACGGTTGGCAGAGGTCATGTATACAGGCTTGAGGGTGCAAAATTTGCCGTTATACTTTTCGGTGTAAATGAAGAGATAGAGATCCATCGCATCTATGATAAGATTAAGGAACAGCTGGCAGGTGATGTATACCTGCACGAGATGCAGGTTCCAGTATATATAAATGGTGCGGCATTTGATTTAGATGACTCATTTGCAGGTGATGATGTTATGATAAGATCAGCTCTTACATATTCCTTGGCAAAGTCAAAGGATGAATTGAATGGAGAGCTGGTTATCACTGATACCTCACATGATGATTCAGTGGAGAGAGTGCGACTCATCTCGCTTATTCACAAGAATGTCCTCACGGGCTGTTCTAATTTCCATATGGTGTATCAGCCGCTGGTGAACCCGGAGACTGAGGAAATAAGAGGCGCGGAGGCACTGGTTCGATATACTGATCCTGATGAGGGTGAGATACCTCCAGGAAAATTCATTGCCTGGCTGGAGGAGGATCCAGTTTTCTATAAGCTCGGTCAGTATATAATGCGCACGGCTATGACTGAGATGGAGCATGTGATTAAGAGTCAGGAGGGCTTCGTTTTAAATATAAATGTGACCGCCTCTCAGATTATGAATCCAGCATTCAGGTCGGATGTGCAGTCACTTTTAAAGGAGTTTAATTTTCCTAAGAATACAATATGCCTAGAGCTTACGGAACGCTGCAGGCAGATGGATGTGAAGTTCCTATGTGGGGAGATAAGCTATTTTAAGTCTCTTGGTGTGATGGTCTCACTGGATGATTTTGGAACTGGCTCATCGTCTATGGCTGTAGTTCGAGATATACCAGTGGATGAGATAAAAATCGATATGAGCTTTGTCAAGGGCATTGACAATAATGCTGTAAACCAGTCTTTGGTTAAAACCATTATTTTCATGGCCGGTGAGATGGGTATGAAGAGCTGTATCGAGGGTGTTGAGAATATGCGGGTGGCAGATTTCTTAAGGGAGTATAATGCTACATATTTCCAGGGCTATCACTATTCAAGACCGGTGGATATTGAGCATTTTTCAGGGATGATAAAGTATTAGCTTATGAATAAAAAAGAAGTTACAGAGATAAAGAGACGTTTCAAGAAGGAAACCTCCAGCTTTTCAAGACTTTGCGGCTGTTATGTAGCGGCGAACAAGGAGATGGTACTGACCTTTAACGAGATGTTTCTTGGCTTAGAGGATGAAGAGCAGTATAAGTATATTGAGATAGCAAAAAAGGCATTAAGCGGAGCTGTTGGAAATAATCTTTTGACACTGGAATTCGACGAGGATGCTGCCACAGAGGGAAATGGTCAGTATCTTTTGCAGCAGATAGTCGAGTCTGGAATGAAGGATGATAAGCTTCTTTTGACCTTCTATCAGCGTATTATAGATACATACGATTATGCTGGAAACTATTTTATAGTACTCTTTAAGGATGCATATGATGTTCCGATGAAGACTACCGATGGTCTGATGTTAGACGACTCAGAGGAAGTATATGATTATATGATCTGTGCGATATGTCCCGTGGAGCTTTCAAAGGCTGGTCTTGGATATCGTCCAGTGGAGAATCGTATCACGAACAGAGAGCGTGACTGGGTGGTAGGAGCAGTAGACACTGCATTTACCTATCCGCTGTTCGATGACAGAAGAAGTGACATTCACGGAGCACTTGTCTATACCAAGACACCGAAGGCACCTAGAAATACATTTTACGCGCAGTGTCTGAATTTGACGGAGAGACTTACCACAGCCCAGAAGAAGAAAGAGTTTTCTAATATCCTAGAGAGAGCGTTGGGCGATGATGAAACTGCAGAGGATGCAGTGCTTGAAATCATTGGAAATATCTCAGACTTTGTTATAAATGAAACTAAGATGAATGGTGAAGACACACCTATTCCTCTAACTGCAGAGGATCTTTCGGATATTCTTTCTGACAGCGGTATATCAGAGTCTAAGACGAACCGCATAGTGTCAGGCTATCAGGACGCATTTGACGAGGATGTTCCGGACGCGACAGAGATTTTGGATGCAAAGTCACTCGAGGCCAATGAGATGCGTATCGAAAAGAACGCACTTAAGGACAGAGTGGTGGAGCTTTCTAAAGAGGTTAAATCCTTAGGTGGTGTCACTGAGGAGGGTGAGCATGCTTCAGTGGTTATAAAGGTCCCTGAAGATTTGGCAGACAGTGTGGAAACCACTATTATAGATGGCAGAAAATGTCTTATGGTTCCACTTATGGGAGATGAGGTAATAGCAGTAAACGGTATCAGAATATAGTTTACTGTATAAATAATGAGAGAAAATGGGGAATAAAAAAGGAGGGGCTTATGGCAAAAAACGCAATGGTTGGTCAGTCGGGTGGACCTACATCGGTTATTAACGCATCTTTGGCTGGAGTGATTCAGTCCTGTGCAAAACGTGGCGCTGAGCATGTATATGGTATGCTTCATGGTGTCAAGGGCTTACTGGACGAGCAGTACACAGATCTTTTAGAGAGATTCAATGATGATCTTAACATCGAGCTTTTAAAGAGAACCCCTTCAAGTTATCTTGGAAGCTGCAGATACAAGCTGCCTGAGTTAAACGATGAGGCAGGTATCCCTGTATATGAGAAAATATTTGCTATTTTAGATAAGCTGGAGGTCGGCTATTTCTTCTACATCGGAGGAAACGATTCCATGGATACCATTGGAAAGCTGGCAGATTATGGACGTCGCGTCGGTTCTGACATATGCTTTATGGGTGTGCCAAAGACTATCGACAACGACCTTATGATAACAGACCATACGCCAGGCTACGGTTCAGCAGCTAAATACATCGGTGTCGTTATGAAGGAAATTATAAGAGATGCTACTGTATATGGCTCTAAGTATGTTACCATAGTAGAAATCATGGGACGTAATGCAGGATGGCTTACCGCTGCAGCAGCTTTGGCAAAGGGTCCGGACTGCGAAGGTGTAGACATGATTTGTCTTCCAGAGATACCTTTTAATGTAGATAATTTCATTAAAAAGGTGAAGGCAATGCAGGAGGAAAAGGCTTCTATAGTCATAGCTGTGTCCGAGGGTGTAAAGCTGGAGGATGGAAGATATGTCTGTGAGTTGGCTGACGATGTGCATGCTGTGGATGCATTTGGTCACAAGGCTCTTACTGGTACAGCCAGATTCCTCGCAAATACAGTAGCCAAGAATCTTGATACAAAGACCAGAAGCATAGAGCTTTCCACCTTGCAGAGATGTGCAGGTCATGTAACCAGCCGTACTGATATAACTGAGGCTTATCAGGTGGGCGGTGCAGCAGCAAAGGCTGCATTCGAGGGACACACTGGTGAGATGGTAGCGATAAAGCGTGTATCTGATGCACCTTATCAGACCACTACAGAGCTTCATCCTATCGCAGAGGTGGCGAACCTGGAGAAGAAGATACCGCTTGAGTGGATAAATGAGACCCATACTGGAATGAAGCAGGAGTTCATAAATTATGCGCTTCCTCTTATTCAGGCAGAGCTAACACCTATCTATGTGGATGGATTGCCTTATCATATTCATAAGTAAAAAAATATTCTTGCTGCGGAGAGGTTTCACTTGACTTCTCCGCGGTAAAGTGTTAAATTGACATAGTAAACCGTTGAAGGAGAGGAAGTAGCTTTCGATACTACCTAAGAGAGAGCTGTAGATGGTGTGATTACAGCAGGCAAGGCGGATTGTGAATGGGCTCCAGAGGGCGACCTGAACTTACTAATGAGTGGTGAGTAGGGAAGACGGAGAGGCACTTCGTGAAAAACAGCAGCATATAAATTGAGTTTCGAGAGTATGCATTATAGTGATTATGTACGTGTTCTCCGATGGTCTTTTGTATGCATTGAGAGGACATTTTTTATGTCAAGTTGGGTGGCACCGCAGGATATTATACCTGTCCCGACAGTTTAGGAAGACTGTCAGGATGGGTTTTTTTTATAGGAGGATTAAGTATGTATCCATCTTTAGAAGAAGTATTAGAGATCGCAAAGAATGAGGAGTATAAGAAGATTCCGGTGAGCCTGGAGATTCTTTCTGATATAAGAACTCCTGTAGAAACCTTAAAGATTCTAATGGGAGTTTCAAAGCACTGTTACCTTTTGGAATCTGCCAATGATAATGAGCTTTGGGGAAGATATACCTTCCTCGGATACGAGCCAAAGCTTGAAATCACCTGCACGAATGGTGTTATGAAGATCGGCGACAGGGAGTTCATTACAAAGCATCCTAAGACTCATATCAGAGAGCTTTTAAAGGATTATAAGTCGCCTAAGCTTAAGGAGCTTCCTCCATTTACAGGCGGTTTGGTAGGATACTTTGCTTATGATTATATAAAGTATGCAGAGCCTACACTCAAGCTGGATGCGGAGGATTCAGAGGGCTTTAAGGATGTGGATCTGATGCTTTTTGATAAGGTAATCGCTTTTGATAATTTTAAGCAGAAGATAGTTCTTATCACAAATATCGACACAGGTGATGTGGAGGCGAATTATAAAAAGGCTGAGACAGAGCTTAAGGAGATGGTGGAGCTCATAAAAAATGGTGAGGTTAAGGAGCCAGAACCAGGAATGCTTAAGTCAGAGATCACACCATACTTTAATAAGGAACAGTTTTGCGATATGGTAAATAAAGCAAAGCATCACATTAAAGAGGGTGATATCTTCCAGATAGTATTATCAAACAGAATGGAAGCAGAGTACGAGGGGTCACTTTTAAATGCATACAGAGTTCTTAGAACTGTGAACCCTTCACCATATATGTTCTTCTTCACCAGTTCAGACATGGAGGTGGCAGGTGCTTCTCCGGAGACCTTAGTAAAGCTCAAGGATGGAGTGCTCCACACCTTCCCTCTGGCGGGTACCAGAAAAAGAGGTGCGACAGAGGAGGAGGACAAGGCCTTAGAGGTAGAGCTTTTAGCTGATGAAAAGGAAAAGGCAGAGCACAATATGCTCGTGGACCTTGGAAGAAATGACTTAGGAAAGATTTCAAAGTTTGGAACTGTGGAAGTAGAGAGATACATGGATATCTTAAGATATTCACATGTAATGCATATTGGTTCCACAGTTAGAGGCGAAATCGCAGACAGGTACGACGCATTTGATGCAGTGGATGCAGTTCTTCCAGCAGGAACACTTTCAGGCGCGCCTAAGATTATGGCTTGCCAGCTTATAAATGACTTAGAGGGAAATAAGAGAGGCATCTATGGCGGCGCTATTGGATATATCGATTTCACTGGAAACTTGGATATGTGCATAGGAATAAGACTTGCATACAAGAAGAGAAATCATTTGTTTGTTAGAAGTGGAGCCGGTATCGTGGCTGATTCAGTTCCTGAAAATGAGTACATGGAATGTATAAATAAGGCTGCAGCAGTTACAAAGGCTATTAAGGAGGCAATGAACGAGTTATGATTTTATTAGTAGATAATTACGATAGCTTTTCGTATAACCTCTATCAGCTCATTGGTTCGTTCTGCGAGGATATAAAGGTTATCAGAAATGATGAGCTTACTGTAAAGGAATGCATAGATTTAAAGCCGGATGTCATCGTGGTGTCTCCAGGACCTGGAAAGCCGGAGGATGCGGGCATCTGCGTAGACCTCATCAGAGAAGCTGGAAAGACGATACCTATCCTTGGCGTATGCCTTGGACACCAGGCTATCACAGTCGCATTTGGCGGAGTCGTTTCATATGCAGACAAGATAATGCATGGAAAGCAGTCAGATGCAAAGATGGATCTTACCTGTCCGATATTTAAGGACTGCAGCGAGGTTATGAAGGTGGCTAGATACCATTCACTGGCGGCTATAAAGGATAAGATGCCAGAGTGTCTAAAGGTGACCAGCGAGACTGAGGATGGTGTAATAATGGCCATCAAGCACAAGGACTATGATGTGTATGGACTTCAGTTCCACCCGGAATCCATTCTCACACCAGAGGGTGGAAAGATAATTAAGAACTTTATTGATTTAGCATACAAGAAATAAGAGGACAAAGACATGATTAAAGAGGCAATTTTTAAGGTAGTATCAAAGGGAGATCTTACATACGATGAGGCTTACACAGTTATGAAGGAAATCATGACTGGTGAGACCACACCTACTCAGACTGCAGCATTCCTTGCTGCACTTTCTACTAAGAGTACAAAGGCTGAGACCACAGATGAGATAGCAGGCTGTGCAACAGCTATGCGTGAGCAGGCTCTTGTGTGCGAGACTGGCATGGAGACCATGGAAATCGTAGGAACCGGCGGAGATGGAGCTCACAGCTTTAATATCTCTACCACCTCAGCTATTGTGGCTGCAGCAGGCGGTGTAAAGATTTCTAAGCATGGTAACAGAGCTGCTTCTTCACTCTGCGGAACAGCAGACTGCCTTGAGGCACTTGGCGTAAATATTAACCAGGAGCCAGAGAAGTGTGTGGAAATGCTTAAGGAAGCTGGCATGTGCTTCTTCTTTGCACAGAAATATCACTCAGCCATGAAGTACGTAGGACCTATTAGAAAAGAACTCGGTATCAGAACAGTATTTAACATCTTAGGACCTCTTACTAACCCAGGAAGACCTACCTATCAGCTTCTCCGCGTGTATGATGAGGCGCTTGTAGAGCCACTTGCAAAGGTTCTTACCACACTTGGAGTAAAGCGTGGTATGGTAGTATATGGTACAGAGAAGCTCGATGAGATTTCTATCTGTGCACCTACCAAGATATGCGAGTTCGAGGGCGGAATCTTTAAAAATTATGAAATCACACCAGAAATCTTCGGACTTGAGCGTGCTACCAAGGAGGATATCGTAGGTGGAACTCCTGAGGAGAATGCTAAGATTTTAAGAGCAGTTCTCGGCGGCGAGAAGGGTGCTAAGAGAGATGCAGTTCTTTTAAATGCAGGCTGCGCTCTTTATATCGCAAGAAAGGCTGATACCATAAATGCTGGTATCGAGCTAGCAGCAGAGCTTATCGATTCGGGTAAGGCACTTGAGACACTTGAGAAGATTATAGAGGTTTCAAATAGGTAATGACTATTTTAGAGGAAATTGCTCTTTATACAAAGGAGCGTATAGAAAATGAAAAGAAGGTTCTGCCTCTTAATGAAGTAAGGGCGGATGCGGAGACATTTGCTGCTAAGACTGCTGATTCTGCATTTAGATTTGAAAAGTCATTAAAGGCAGATGCTCCGATGGCATTTATATGTGAGTGCAAAAAGGCCTCTCCATCAAAGGGGTTAATCGAGCCTGATTTTAGATACTTGGAGGTTGCTAAGGCTTATGAGTCGGCTGGAGCCAGCGGGATATCTGTTTTAACTGAACCGAAGTGGTTTTTAGGCAGTGATCAGTATTTAAAGGAGATAGCCGAAACGGTTAAAACTCCGTGCCTGCGAAAGGATTTTACAGTAGATCCTTATATGATTTATCAGGCAAAGTCACTTGGGGCTTCATGTGTTCTTTTAATATGTGCACTTCTTGAAACAGCTAAGCTAAAGGAGTATATTTCGATAGCTGATTCACTAGGACTTTCTCAGATAGTGGAGGCTCATGACGAGAGGGAAATCGAGTCTGCCATGGAGGCAGGAGCCAGAATCATAGGTGTAAATAACAGAAACCTCAAGGACTTTACTGTGGATATTAATAACTCTGGCAGACTTAGAGCCATGGTGCCAGCTGAGACACTTTTCGTGGCGGAAAGTGGTATAAAGACCAGGGAAGATGTGGCGACGCTGGAGGCAATAGGCGTAAATGCAGTTCTTATCGGCGAAACACTTATGAGGGCGGCTGACAAGAAAGCCATGATAAATGAACTTAAGGGTATTAAATAATAGAAGGGTGAAATGATATGAGTAATTCAAAAGGACGTTTTGGACAGCATGGCGGACAGTACATGCCGGAAACTCTCATGAATGCAGTTATCGAGCTGGAGGCAGCTTACAATAAGTATAAGGATGATCCAGATTTTAACAGAGAGCTCACAGAGCTTTTAGATGAGTATGCAGGCAGACCTAGCAGACTTTACTTTGCAGAGAAGCTTACAAAGGAGCTGGGCGGAGCTAAGATTTATCTCAAGAGAGAGGATCTTAACCACACTGGTTCCCACAAGATTAACAATGTACTTGGTCAGGCTCTTCTTGCTAAAAAGATGGGAAAGACCAGACTGATCGCAGAGACCGGAGCAGGACAGCACGGTGTAGCTACTGCTACAGCTGCAGCACTCCTCGGTATGGAGTGCGTAGTTTTCATGGGTGAGGAGGATACCAAGAGACAGGCACTTAACGTTTATCGTATGAAGCTTTTGGGCGCTGATGTTATCCCTGTCACCACTGGCACTGCCACTTTAAAGGATGCAGTTTCGGAGGCGATGAGAGAGTGGACTAACCGTATCGATGATACACACTATTGCCTGGGCTCTGTAATGGGTCCACATCCATTTCCTACTATCGTAAGAGATTTTCAGGCTGTTATCTCAAGAGAGATCAAAAGCCAGATGCTTGAGAAGGAGGGCAGACTTCCGGATGCTGTCATCGCCTGTGTGGGCGGCGGTTCAAATGCTATGGGAACCTTCTATAACTTTATCGAGGACAAAGAGGTAGCTCTCATAGGCTGTGAGGCAGCTGGACGAGGCATAGATACATTTGAGACTGCTGCTACTATTTCTACTGGTCGACTTGGAATCTTCCACGGTATGAAGTCTTACTTCTGTCAGGACGAATATGGACAGATCGCGCCTGTTTATTCTATCTCAGCAGGTCTTGATTATCCAGGTATCGGACCTGAGCATGCATGGCTTCACGATATAGGCAGAGCCCAGTATGTGGCTGTGACGGATGATGAGGCGGTGAATGCATTTGAGTATCTTTCAAGAGTAGAGGGTATCATCCCTGCTATCGAGTCTTCACATGCTGTGGCACATGCGCTTAAGATAGCGCCTACTATGGATAAGGACAAGATAATCGTTATAACTATCTCTGGTCGCGGAGATAAGGACTGTGCAGCTATTGCAAGATATAGAGGAGAAGAGATCTATGAGTAGAATAAAGTCAGCCTTCGCAAATGGCAAGGCATTTATCCCTTTTGTAACCTGCGGTGATCCTGATATCGCTACCACTAAAAGAATCGTACTCGAGATGGTGAAGAATGGAGCAAATCTGGTAGAGCTTGGAATCCCATTTTCTGACCCAACAGCAGAGGGCCCAGTTATCCAGGGTGCAAACCTTAGAGCACTCTCAGGCGGCATCACCACAGATGATGTGTTTGAACTGGTGAGAGAGCTTAGAAAAGAGACTGATATACCTTTGGTATTCATGACCTATGCAAATGTAGTTTTCTCTTATGGAACAGACAGATTTTTAGACAAGGCCAAGGAAGTAGGTATGGACGGACTTATCCTTCCAGATGTACCTTTCGAGGAGAAGGAAGACTTTGCTTTTGCATGTAAGGCCAGAGATATCGCTCTTATCAGTCTTATCGCTCCTACCTCAAATGATCGTATCCGGATGATAGCAAGCGAGGCTGAGGGCTTCCTGTACTGTGTATCATCTCTCGGAGTGACTGGAACCAGATCAGAGATCAATACAAATCTGGCTGAAATGATAAAGCTTGTTCGCGAGGCAAACAGCGAGATTCCATGTGCTATAGGTTTTGGTATATCAAATCCAGAGCAGGCTGCCAAGATGGCTGCTATAGCTGACGGCGTAATCGTGGGTTCGGCTATCGTTAAAAAGATAGGTGAGCATGGTAAGGACAGCGCGCCTGTAGTAGGTGAGTTTGTCAAGTCTATGGTAGAGGCTATTCGATAGGAACTGGTTTTATGCTAATTAAGATATGTGGCTTGACTGATGTTAAGGAAACTGAATATCTGCGTCGGAATAAAGTGGATTTTTGCGGGATGGTACTATTCTTTGAGAAGAGTAAAAGGAATATCACTATAGACAAGGCTAAGGAGATAATCGCTGCACTGGATAAAAGCATTAAGCCTGTGGCTGTCGTGGTTTCTCCTTCGCTGGAGGAAATCAGACTTATAGAACAGGCTGGGTTCGCATATGTCCAAATTCATGGACAATGTGAAGAAGCGGTGCTTACCTCTTGTTCTATTCCTATTCTGAAAGCCTTTAATGTTTCGGATTTGGATAATTATGAGTATTATTGTTCATTCGATAATATTAAAGGTTTCGTATTCGATGCCGGAGCACCTGGAAGCGGAAGCACCTTTGACTGGGATATGCTAAAGGCGCTTAAGCTTGATAAATCGCGTATACATTTGCTGGCAGGAGGACTGAATCCAGACAATGTGGCTATGGCTGTTAAGTCCGTTAGCTTTATCGATGGAGTGGATGTTTCCTCAGGAGTGGAGTATACAGATAGGCCTGGCAAGGATCCTGCGCTTGTGGATACATTTGTCGCAGCATGCAACACTTGATTTTTATATTTGGAAGCACTATAATTCTTTAGATAGTCTGTTTAGACGGGAGGTTTATATGATTCCATTCATTAACAGTTTTTTAAGTTATTTACTGCTTATGCTTATCATAGCAGCTTTAGCAGGTCTTGGCACCTTTATCGGCATTACTCTTAGAAAGAAAAAGAATGCTAAAATGGTCGCTATGGATGCAGTGGCAGAAGATATAGAGATGACAGAAACATCGGAGGAAAAATCAAGTGAACAATAAGGGCGTAAATGACTTAAGAAGAGCATATCTTGAGTTCTTCAAGTCAAAGGAGCATTTGTGCTTAAACAGTTTTTCATTGGTTCCACAGAATGATAAGTCTTTGCTTCTTATCAATGCGGGCATGGCACCTTTGAAGCCATATTTTACAGGTCAGGAGGTTCCACCTAAGAAGCGTGTGACTACCTGTCAGAAGTGCGTGCGTACAGGAGATATCGATAATGTAGGTAAGACCGCGCGTCATCTTACATTTTTTGAGATGCTGGGTAACTTCTCCTTTGGAGATTACTTTAAGCATGAAGCTATCGCGTGGAGCTGGGAGTTTTTGACAGAGGTTATGGGGCTTGATCCAGACCGTCTTTATCCTTCTATCTACGGTGAGGATGATGAGGCATTTGAAATCTGGAACAAGGAAATCGGTGTAGCAGCTGACAGAATCACCAGATTCTACCGTGACCCAGAGACAGGTGAATGTGATAACTTTTGGGAGCACGGCGCTGGTCCTTGCGGTCCTTGCTCTGAGATTTACTATGACAGAGGCCTCAAATATGGCTGCGGTAAGCCTGACTGTAAGGTAGGCTGTGACTGCGACCGTTTCATGGAGGTTTGGAATAACGTATTCACTCAGTTCAATGGTGATGGACATGGCGGATACGAGGAGCTTGAGAATAAAAATATCGATACCGGTATGGGTCTTGAGCGTCTGGCAGTGGTTATGCAGGATGTAGATTCTGTATTTGATATCGATACTATGAAGGCTATCAGAGATAAGGTATGCGAGCTTTCTAAGAAGACCTATCAGACAGATGATAAGAATGATATTTCTATCAGACTTATCACAGACCATATTCGTTCTTCTACCTTCCTGATTTCAGATGGTGTTACACCTACTAACGAGGGCAGAGGCTATGTACTTCGTCGTCTTATCAGACGCGCTGCTCGTCACGGAAGAATGCTTGGCATAGATGGAAGCTTTATGGCTACTCTTTCTGCCACAGTTATAGATGAGTGTAAGGATGGCTACCCAGAGCTTTGGGAGAAGAGAGAGTTCATCTTTAAGACCTTATCTACAGAGGAAGAACAGTTTAATAAAACTATCGACAAAGGTCTTGCTATTCTTTCAGATATGGAGGAGGAGACCACTAAGGCTGGCTCTAAGGTTCTTTCTGGTGAGAATGCATTTAAGCTTTACGATACTTATGGTTTCCCAGTGGATTTGACTGCTGAGATTTTGGAAGAAAAGGGTATGACCTACGATGAGGCAGGCTTTAAGGCTTGTATGCAGAAGCAGAAGGAAACTGCTCGTGCGGCTCGTAAGGTTACGAATTACATGGGAGCTGATGCTACCGTTTATAATGACATAGACCTTTCTATTACATCTAAGTTCGTAGGCTATGACAAGACTGAGATGAAGGCAAAGGTTACCTGTCTTACCACAGAGTCTGAGATAGTGGACACACTTGCTGAGGGTATGCAGGGAACTATCATAGTTCCAGAGACCTGCTTCTATGCTACCATGGGTGGACAGGTAGGTGACACAGGTGTTATCTACACAGGAAATGGAAAGTTTATTGTATCAGAGACCGTTAAGCTTGTAGGTAACAAGATCGGACATATCGGTACCATGGAGCTTGGTATCATAAAGGTAGGAGAAGAGGTTACATTATCTGTAGATGTAGCTGGCAGAAAGCGCACATGCCAGAATCATTCAGCTACTCACCTTCTTCAGAAGGCACTTCGTGAGGTCCTTGGTTCACACGTAGAGCAGAAGGGTTCATATCAGGATACTGATCGTACCAGATTTGACTTTTCTCATTTCTCTGCTATGACAGCTGAAGAGCTTAAGAAGGTAGAGGATATTGTTAATAAGAAAATCGCTGAGGCACTTCCTGTAGTTACTAAGGAAATGACCATGGATGAGGCTAAGAAGACTGGTGCTATGGCCCTCTTTGGAGAGAAGTATGGCGAGACAGTTCGTGTGGTTTCTATGGGTGATTTCTCTATAGAGCTTTGTGGTGGTACGCATGTATCTAACACAGCTGATATCAGAGCATTTAAGATTCTTTCTGAGTCAGGCGTGGCTGCTGGTACTCGTCGTATCGAGGCCATTACTGATGTGGCAGTATTTGAGTATTACGATTCTATCGAAAAGCAGATGGAAGAGGTAGCTGCAGCATTAAAGTGCAGACCTGCTGAGCTAAATGAAAAGATAGCAGCTGCCCTAAAGCAGATTAAAGAGCTCTCATCTGAGCTTGAGTCTTTAAAGTCAAAGGCTGCCAAGGATGCTATGGGAGATGTCTCAGAAGGCGCTGTTACAGTAGGTTCTGTATCTGTTATAGCTAAGCGTGTAGATGGTGTAGACGGAAACGGACTTCGTCAGCTCGGTGATGATATCAAAGCAAAGGTAGAAAACTGTGCTATCATTCTCTGCGGAGAGTGCGACGGTAAGGTTTCACTTATTGTTATGGCATCAGATTCAGCAGTAGCTGCTGGCGTACATGCGGGCAATCTTATCAAGGCTATCGCTCCTACAGTAGGCGGTGGCGGCGGCGGAAAGCCAGGTAACGCACAGGCTGGTGGTAAGAATCCAGCTGGCATCGATGAATGCTTGAAGCAGGCTGTTGAAGAAGTTAAGAAGATGGTAAAATAGTTTATAAATATTTACGCCCCTAGCCAAGTGGTTAGGGGCGTATTTTTGTGGGAGAAAGCCATATACATACTTACCACTCAAAGTCGTATGCATGTAATATTCTCCCACAAAAATACGCCCACCGTATGGTGAGCGTGAGAATTTATATTTTATTTTTCTAGAAAGCAGACTGCAATGGCACCTGGACCAGCGTGTGTTCCGATGGTTCCACCGATACAGCAGTTTGTCAAATCCTTTGCTTTGTTCTCCCAAAGTTCCTTATTGTCCTCAAGGTATTTATTTAAGAGGGCATCTGAAAGTCCTGAGTAGGCTACGAAAACTGGTGATTCGTAGTCGATTCCGTTGCAGGCTTCAATCTGCTTGTTTAGTAGATTATTTCCGTTCTTAGAGCCCCTGGCCTTTCCAAGCACCTTTACGACTCCATCAGCGATAGCGATAACTGGCTTTATAGCGAGTGCTTCGCCTACGAAGCCAGCTATATTTGAAACTCGACCACCTCTTCTTAAATACTCTAGGGTGTCGAGAAGTGCGATGAGCGTTATTTTTTTCTTTAGAGTATTTATTTCATCTACTATCTGAGCTCTTGTAAGTCCCTGTTCTATCATAGAACGCATTTTTTTAATGAGAATGTGTTCGCCTATGGTAACTGTTTCAGAGTCTATAACTGAGATGGTGTCTGCGTATTCCTGTGCAGCTATGTTAGCACTCTGGTTCGTTCCAGAGAGCTGTGAGGACATGGTGATAACTATGGCCTCGTCGCCATTTTCTTTTATCTTTTCATAAGCTGCTTCAAAATCAGCTGGATTAACCTGGCTGGTCTTTGGCAGATTCTCACATTCGATTAATTTTTCAAAGAATACTTTTTGATCTATATCTATTCCATCTTTATACTCCACACCATCAAAGCTGATAGTCATAGGCAACACTATGACATTGTCATATTCATCTGGTCTTACATCGCTGGCTGAGTCAGTAATAATTTTTAAGCTCATAGCTCCTCCTGTATAGGATATCTTTTTATTTGTCTTGTCTAGTTTAAATAAGTGGAGGGATTAAGTCAATAGATTAGGTTATTTTGAAATTGTCTCTGGCTCTGATGAAAGGCGTGGGTGTACCACTGAGTTTGGTCTTAATTTTGAGTACACTCGATTTATGACCAAAAACAGGCCATTTCTGTGGGAAAATGGTGAAACTTTGGTCTCTATTTTGAGTTTGTCGCTACAAGACCAAAAAATGGCAAAAAATGGCGATTTTTGGTCTTGGTAGAGCAAGTAGCAAATTAAGACCAGCCATCAGGGCTAGTGAGAGCGTGGAGGGGTGGAGAAAATGTGTATAGGAAGCTTATAGGAAGCTTGATTCGTAGATAAAACATAAAAAAACTAAATATAGAGTTAATATTCGTAGATTTAGTGTTGAAAAGAATGAAAAATTAGTGTAAAATGTGTGAAAAGTGGTGGAAAGTGTCACGATGTGGTAGAAAGTGGAGAAAGGAGAGAGCCGGATATGTTCATGGGTGAGTACAATCACAGTATCGATGCCAAGGGCAGACTTATTGTGCCTGCGAAGTTCCGTGAGCAGCTGGGCGAGACCTTTGTCGTGACTAAGGGTCTGGACTCTTGCCTTTTCGTATATCCAAACAGCGAGTGGGAGCTTATTCAGCAGAAGTTCCATGAAATGCCTTCTACCAGTAAGGACGCTCGTATGTTCGCAAGATTCTTCTTCGCTGGTGCTGCGGAGTGTGAGCTTGACAAGCAGGGACGAATACTCCTTCCGAAGCCACTTTTAGATCATGCACACCTTACTAAGGATGTGGTTCTTGCAGGTGTTATGAACAGAGTTGAAATCTGGGATAGCACAGCTTGGGCAGAGGGTACCACCTTTGACGATATGGATGAGGTGGCTCAGCGTCTTTCAGATATCGGACTTATCATTTAAGGATGTGCGTATGGAATTCTCACATTATTCAGTTTTATTAAATGAAACTATAGATGGGCTAAACATAAAGGCTGATGGGATATATGCAGATGGAACCTTAGGCGGCGGAGGACATTCTGAACAGATTCTAAAGAAGCTGGGTGAAAATGGGCATCACTATGGCTTTGATCAGGACAGGGATGCCATAGCGGCAGCTTCTAAAAGATTAGAGTGCTTTGGAGATAGGTTTACAGCTATAAAGGATAATTATGAAAATACGGCTGTAAGGCTTAAGGAGCTTGGTGTAATCAGCGTCGATGGAATAGTGCTTGATTTGGGCGTCAGCAGTTATCAGCTCGATGAGAGCGAGAGAGGGTTCTCATATAGATACGATGAGGCTCCACTGGATATGAGAATGGACAGAGATCGCGATATGACTGCGGCGGATATTTTGGCTACATACAGTGAGGAAAGGCTGGCTCAGATATTCTTCGATTTCGGGGAGGAGCGCTTCTCCAGACAGATAGCCAGAAAAATAGTTTCAAAAAGAGATGAGGAGCCAATTTTAAAGGCTGGACAGCTAAATGACATTATAAGGTCATGTATTCCAGCGAAGCTAAGGCAGGATGGTCATCCAAGTAAAAGGGTATATCAGGCTCTTCGAATAGAGCTTAACAGAGAACTCACGGTGTTAAGTGAGAGTATTGAGTCTATGGTGGACATGCTAAGTGATGGAGGGCGACTTTGCATCATTACATTCCATTCATTAGAGGACAGAATCGTAAAGAATGCATTTAAGACTATGGAAAGTCCATGCACCTGTCCTAAAACCTTGCCTATGTGCGTATGCGGTAAAAAGAGCAAGGGCAAGGTTATTACAAGAAAGCCGATTCTTCCTAGCGATGAGGAATTAAGGATAAATTCCAGATCTGCTAGTGCTAAATTAAGAATATTTGAAAAGGAATTCAATTAGATGAGGGAATACCAGTCAGATTACAATTATTATCAGGATGGCAACACAGTTAGACGACAGGAGGTTGTCTATGTGCCGAGAGAGCGCGTTCAGAGAAGGCGTGAGAGTGAAGCTCGTCAAATGGAAAGACAGAGACGAGAGGCCAGACTTAAAGCACAGAAGCTTGCCAACCAGAAGCACATGTGGGAACTGCGAAAGAATCGTATCACAGCAGCGTTCATGGTGCTGGTAGCAGCACTTTTTTGCGGTATTTTCGCACAGATTGTGACTGTAAAGGGTGAGATTACTACCACTATGCAAAACATTGCAAAGCTGGAGAGTGCTATTAGCGATATAAATGCTGATAATAAGGCTGTGGAGAGCCGAATCGCGACTACTGTAGATTTAGCCGAGATTAGACAGGTGGCCACTACTGGGCTGGGAATGGTGTATGCCTCTAGTGATCAGATAGTGTACTACACTATGGATAATCAGGATTATATGACCCAGTATTATGACATACCATAATGGAGAAGAGGGTTAAAAAAAAGAATAGGGCTCCGAGAAGGATTCAAAAGGGAATGCTCACAAAGCTGACATGTATTCTGGCGGTAGTGGGCGTTCTTATTGTTGTCTTAATATTAAAGATTATGAGAATCCAGTATGAGGACGGCGAGAGATATACAAAGATAGTGCTGGCTCAGCAGGACTATGATTCGACTATTATTCCGTATCAGAGAGGCTCTATAGTGGACGCAAAGGACACTGTGTTAGCAGCGTCCGTAGATGTATATAATGTTATTTTGGATATTAAGAATCTTCTTGCGAACAAGGAAGATGAGGTTAATGGTTTTCCAATAAATAATGTTAATACAACAGTCAGCGCTCTTATGGAAGTATTTGATGTGGATGAAAATACTGTGAGAGCACGCATAGAGAAAACACCTAACAGTCAGTATTTTGTGGTAGCAAGAAGAGTGAGCTACGACAAGATGAGTGAGTTCTTGGAGCTAAAGGACAGCGATTTGTATAAGAATAGAATTTTTGGCGTCTGGTTTGAAAAGGAATACATAAGAAGCTATCCATATAATGATTTGGCGGCTTCTGTAATAGGCTACGCGTCCAGCGGTAATGTAGGGGTTATAGGACTGGAAAATTATTATTCATCTACACTCAACGGAATCAATGGACGAACATACGGCTATTTAAACAGTGATTCAAATCTTCAGACAACGACTATCGATGCCATGAATGGATACACTATAGGTCTTTCACTTGATATAAATATTCAGACTATAGTAGAGGAAGCTGTCAAGGCATGGAACGATGAACATGCGACAGAGGATAAGCTGGGGTCAAAGCATAAAGT
>JAZRWF010000014.1:0-3586 GCA_045599565.1 Lachnospiraceae bacterium | reverse complement strand
ATACGGCTTGGCTTCTGATTAGGATTACATCCATACTTTAATTTTAACTCTTTCATTTGACCTAAAGCTCCTTATTTATTCTTGTTTATGTTTCTGTTCTCATACTTTCCAGTAGCGATATCAATATATCTTACGAAAAGTGAAACCTTGTTATCCTCGTTAAGAGAAGTCCAAACAGCATCTGTAAACTCATCGATAGAACCAGAAAGCTTGACAGGTGTAGGCTCACCCTCATAGCTAGGAAGTGGATTTCCATCCTGCATATAGGTGTGAATGAAGCGACCTACGCCAGCCTTTGGATTATCATATGCAAAGGTATACCTATTACAGCAGGCATCATCGCCATTATCAGACTTTAAGATAGACATGGTGATGTCGTATTTGCCATCTTCTATATGCATATTACCAGAAATACGAGGAGTAAAGTTTGGACCATCTGGCTCGAACTCACGGCATCTTAAAGACTGCTCAAAGGTAAGACCCTTAGCCATTCCATCATAAATAGTATCGGTCTGATCTCCATTCGTTACGATGGTATTAGCGCCAAGTACACGTACAGGTGCATAAATGATAAGACTTGGATCTGTAAGCTTAGAAGGATCAAATGCCTGTGTTCTGATGCCCTCACCGTCCTCTACGAAAACACGGTTACGGCTGTTTTCTGAACGACCCATAATGAAATATGCTGTCACAGCATACTTTCCATCCTCTGACTTACCAATGATAATTCCTCTACCAGGATAGGTAGTAGCAGAAAGCTCTGCCTTAAGCTCCTTAATTTCCATAGTACATCCTTTCAAATATGAAATACAAAAATGTATTTCAAGTATACATTACTTAACATACTTTCTCAACACAAAAAAAGAACTCGAATTAAATCGAGTTCTTATGAATTATCACCAAATTAGGTGGTAGTATTAAACCTATTCATAACGTCAGCCATAGTAGTGTTATAGTTTCCAGCTGAAGTGTAGCTGTTCTTAAGACCAAGTTCAGAAGAAATAGCATTTGAAACCGATGAAGCCTTTCCTGCCACATCCCAGCCATAATCACCCTTAGAGCCAAACAAGGCCTTAACTGTGCCTGCACTGGCTTTCTTAAAATCTTCCTCGTCCAGTGAGAGCTTATTATTACTTCCCACCGTGATACCTATAGACGACAAAGTTCTCGAAGTGGCATCAGTCAGCATTACCATACCAGCTGTAGAGGTAAGAGCCGATGTCGACTTTGACTTCTGACCTGAAGTAATCAGATCATTATATGAATCGACAAAGTTTTTCACCTTAGAATACAGCTTATCCATATCGACTGCATTCTTTGTATTTCCATCCTTATCCTTGATTTCCTTCTTCTCGTACAAGGACTTATCCTGCAGCTCACCCGCAGCCTTACTAAGTGCATCTGCATCAGACTTTATAGCGCTTTCCTTAGTGGCCAGCAGCTTATCTGTCTTATCCTTAACAGAAGTGCCTTCTTCTGAATCCTGCGCATAATAAGCCTTCATCAGCTTTCCATAGCTGCCTGACTTAATCAAATTTAAATCGCTAAGATTAAGCGAACCGGTGATACCCATGTCATTAGAATTCCCAGATGCATTTGATCCGAAGAAACCAGACATCCCCATATTCGCCATGTTATTTACGGTAAATCCCATATCGTTGACTCCTTTCTACCAATAAGTTTAATCATCCGTGATTAAAATACTTCTTATATACTATATCGTACTAAATCTATAATACTTTAGTCAAGAATTACCACATCAGAGGTTCCACGGCTAAGACCGGTGATACCTGTGCGTGCCAGCTCAAGAATCTCATAGTCACTAAGCATATCAAGGAATGAATCCAGCTTGTCACTATTTCCACTGATTTCTATGATCATAGACTCATGTGTCACATCCACAGCCTTTCCATGGAAAATATCGATAAGCGGAAGCACAAGAGCCTTCTTCTTATCATCCACAGCTATTTTTACAAGCATAAGCTCTCTGGTGATAGACTTTCCTGGCTGAAGGAATTTAATATCCACTACCTCGCAGATCTTTCTCATCTGAGTCTCTATCTGCTCGATTTCGTTCTCATCGCCATGAGTGACTATGGTCATCCTGGTATATCTCTCATCTGCAGTCTCACCGCATGAAAAGCTGTCGATATTATATCCTCTGCGTGAAAACAATCCACTGATGCGTGAAAGAATACCTGGTGTATTCTCTACCAAAACCGAAATAACACGTGAATTCATTTTATCACCCTATTAACCTTTCAAAATCTTCTTTAGAATATCTGTGGTATATCACATGATGCCCTTCGAGTGTGAATAAATACCTGTAATCATCAGGCTTTCCATCCTCGAAGTACAAAAGCTCGTCGAAATCTTCCCCGTCAAATGTCTCTACATGCACTGCTTTCGAGAAATGCTTAAAAAGCGCTTCTACCTCGACCAATGTAACACCATGTGTTCCTATAAGCTTTATAAATTCAGGAAGAAACTCGCCCGGATCTATATTCTCGTGAACATATTTCGCACCCTCCGCTGGAATCATAAAACAGAATCGGTCTTTCTTATGCGAAATCTCCACATCGCCTAACCTATCTTTAGTATAAGCCTTAAACTCCAAAAGCACAAGATTAAGCTCATCATTATCTGCTATATTCGTCCCCAGCAGGCCATTAATCGACTCATTTGGATAATAAAAACCCACAGCACCAACCATGTATCCAAGCTTCAGCTGTTGCTCTACTAAAACATCTATTAAGCTTTGCTCAAGTGCCTTAAAATTCATCGCTTTTCCTATGATATATATTCACAGTACTCCACCCCTTCATTCGCAATCATCGCTGCTGCGCAGCTTCAAAGCTTGCTTCGCAAGCGGATTGCTCATGTGGGTGGGGATTATCCAATGGCGAAGTCATTGGATGGCCTCGCCGAGAGGGGGCTGCTTCGCAGGATTGATATATGAGTAATACTTGTCTCTTACATGCAAGCATGACGATACAAGCATTACTCATATATCAACTGTGAATAGTAACATCTGTATAACAAAATAGCCACAGAATAATCTGTGGCTACAGGGGAAGAGGGATTCGAACCCCCGTGGACGGTTTTGGAGACCGGAATCCTACCGTTGGATGATTCCCCTACAGTCGTCATCACGACGACTTGATTAATATATCACACATCCCCTTCCTTTGCAACTACTTTTTTAAGCTATTTCCTGTTTGTCGTTTTCTTCCTCGTCTTCCCTTTTGAACTTATGCTTGTATCCACCGTATTCTGTCATAGAAACCAGAATACCGCCTATGATATCAAATATAATTTCCAGCTTACAATGTCCAAGCATTGTAATAATGGCTAGAAGAACAGCATATATAGCCACAGATATCCATCTTCTTCGACGTGATTTTCTGGCAGCCTTTTCAAATGCTTCTTCAGCAGATTCCTCATCTGCTTCATCACTCAAGTCTAATGCCTCTACTTCTGCCGCTGCTTCCGCCTCGTCCTCAAGTTCCTTGCGCTTAAGTGTCAAAAGAAGAAGTCGGATCGTAGCCATGTCGTTCTGTGAGCCAAGGAGTTGTATGACAAGCTT
>JAZRWF010000013.1:0-19748 GCA_045599565.1 Lachnospiraceae bacterium | reverse complement strand
GTTTTCCTCTATAGTAACCAAAACATAATCACTTTCGAAATCATTGGTATCGATAGTAATCGAATTCGGATCGTCGTCCAAATCCTCTAATACCTCGTAGCCCTCTGATGAAAGTCTAACCAGACGTATTCCGACATTTTTTGCAAGAAGCTCTTCTGGAATCATAATAGTAACAGGAATCTTTTCATCTGTGTTTCGTATTATCTCCCATGCTTCCTCATTTATCTGTTTACTAAGCTCCAGATTAATAACTCGATCTATCGAAATATTCTTGTCTGAACCCTCCTCAGACTTTATGACAGCAGTTATCTCCTCTATCTTGGTCTTATTTTCGACCAGCTTCTCCTCGGTCTTTGTGTCATCTACCGTGAGCTTAATGGTCACCTTACCGCCGTCCTCGATGGTCTGAAGTTCATTTTGGGTCAAAACATTCTGAGCCACCTTGTTCTCGTCTGGCAAGCTTGCCTTTATGCTCTCAACACTTAATCCATTTGAGACATTTTGTACTGCATCTTCAGGATTCTCTACCACCACTGTAAGGCTGCCCCTCTTTGCGCCTGTGGTATCATTCGTTTTTTCAGTTCTATCAGAAGGTTTGATTTCCTCTACATTGTTCTTTGGCAGAGTTTCCTGAACCTTATTACCATTCTGTCCATTTTCTGGATCAGCACTAGGTAAGTTAACTGTATCAGAGCCTGCCATATCACCTGGCTCGATATCTGTTCCATTGCTTGGTGCTCTGGTAGGAGCATTGCTAGGCTCAAAGCTTGGCTCGTAGCTTGGACCATTACTTGGTCCATAACTTGGTTCATAGCTTGGGTCATAGCTTGGGTAAGCAGTAGGCTCAAAGCTTGGCCTAATGCTTGGTGATGCACTCGGTGATGCACTTGGTGATGCACTTGGTGATACACTTGGCGATGGACTTGGTGATACACTTGGAGACGGACTTGGTGATGGGCTTGGCAATTCCTTAATCAGCACATTCTCTATAACCGTCTTATTGCCTGCGATATCCACTGCCTCGATGGTTTTCTTCACGCCATCTACAGGTAATACCAGCTTTCCATCTATAAGTGTAACCTCTACACCATTCACCTTTACAGACACAAGATTCTTGTCACTGATGCTAACAGTCTTCTCTTCATGATATGTAGCATCTGAATCCACACCCAAAACAGCAGGAGCTATCATATCAAAGAATAAACCATCAGATGACAAATACTCTACATTTCCGGCCTTATCTGTAAGCTTTACGTAGATGACAGCCTTCTCTGAATCAGATAGCTTAAAGGCTCCCGTGTAAACCTTCCAATCATCGATACCAGAAACCTCCGAAGCCTCTAATGCCTTATCAGATACATAGTAACTAATTTTATCCATGCCACTATTGATAACTCCGGAATCCCTGCCTGTATCCTCAGCATTTATAGTAACAGTAGCTTCTTTAGCAAATATCTTGCCAAAGGTTATGGTATTTACTATATCCTTCCAGATGCTTCTGTCCTCTTCCTTGGACTCTACAGAAATAGTTCCCACTGGAGCTACTTTTTCCTTCCAAGAAGCATAGAGAATGACAGTATCATTTAAGGCAGGTATCTCTGTTACCTTTGATTCGCCATCAGCTTTGTCATACCAGCCCATGAACTCATAATTTGTTCTGGTCACAGTTACCCCTGATATCTCAGTCTCAGTGACTGCCTCACCAAGTGCTGACTTCCAGATAGGCTCTATATTACCCTCTGCCCTATTTACGCTGTCAGCACCTTCATTGTACTTGAAAATAACAGCAGGCAGATTCAGTCTGTCTATATCCAGATTAAGTCTGGTTATATGATTTTCAGCATTTATAGCGCCATCATTATACTCTGCATACGAAGCTATATTTAAAGAACCCTCGTATTCATCCAGCGACAGGAATCTGCTGTCGTCATTTATGACATCTACATACTCACCATTTAGTACGTAACCCACTACTCTAATCTTATAGCTAGAGTACTCGCCCATGGTATTCTTTCTCCATACAGAGAAGCTTCCTGCGTACTTTGCCTTGTCTCCGTCAAGGCTTACTATGTCACTGGCTGCTCCAAGACCTGATGTCTGTTGAACTATAAGCTTTTCACTTCTGTCATAATCTCCGCTGTATCCAGCCTGTCCCTTGAGATAATTATCAAAGTAAATCTTTACATAGAGTCTCTCCGGCGCATATTTTATGTCGCCCTTGACAGGGATGTTATTTACATTTATCTCCCAGTCAATAACAAAGTTTTCCGTAGACTGCGTATAGACTGTAGCCTCCCTATTGCCTGGCACATCAGATATAACCTCCGTGAAATATATGCTTGACTTAGTGGCCTTATTGTCAGCCAAGGAATCAGCTGCATATACCTCTATCTGGTAAGAATAAGCATTTCTTTCATCATCCGTCTCTGGAACATTTACAAACTGCGCTATTCTTCCATCCACCTTCTGACTGGTGCTGTCAGCTGTATCTATAAATATTCTGTCGAAAAGTACAGGTATGCCGAATTCCTTCTTCTGATAAAGCTCCACCACTGCTCCAAGTGCTCTGTTTTCACCGGTCATTGTGCCAAAATCAAGCATATATTCACCGGTCGCTGGGTCTATTACATCCGTAATGGTAGTATAAGTGAAATCCCAGTTTACAGTGACAGGTATCTTCTTAGCATCCACCTTGTGTCCGCAATGCCAGCATGTCTTCTCCGAGCCTGCATCTAAGGCTTTTTCTCTGAAATCATCCTTGCCATCACCAGTCCAGTCAAAGTCATGTCCATCGAAAATGACCACACTTGAAGTAGTGACATTTCCTGATGCATCTGTAGCAGTTATCGTGTACTTATATGGCTTTAATACATCATCACTGCTTGGCAGCTCATAGCTCTTCGTGGTTATGTATGGTGCCTTCTCTGACAGAGTCTCATCTACGATAGTCTCAGCCCCATCAAATGTAATGATTGGCTTAACTGGATAACTATCCAGAGCATTTTTTGTTATGGTTCCGATTTCTCTTGTAATCACTACCTTAGTTAAGGTTTTATCCGAAACGCTGACTGACTGCTTCTGACAATAATACTGATCGTTTTCGATACCGCTTATCACAGGCATATCTGTATCCTTTATCTCGTATGACAAGAATACCGTTCCTTTATAATTATCCTTACCTACTGCCTCTATAGTGTAGACACCCACATCCTGTGCTGACTTTTGCTTGTTCGCAGCATTATCTGATGTGATGGTATAGTCCACTCCCTCCACTGTAGTTACTGTATTTACTCCACCAGCTTGTGTAAGATCTGCCTTCACATCAAATGTAGGCGTATGCTCAACACCAGCACTGAACTCGTAAATGACAGGTGACGCACTATTATTTAATACCACTTCCTTAAGCGGTGCTGGATTTATCACAAAATTCTTTGTAATAGTGCCGCTGTAATTACCGGTTCCTGTGATAGTTATAGTCGCAGTTCCTCTGTTAAGATTTTCAGAGTATGAAACCTTGTAGTCACCGCTTCCATCATCTGCTCTGTTTAATGTAACGCTGGTTTCCTCGTGCACCGCATCCTTGTGAATATACTTTACTGTTACATCAGGAGTGTATGCCTGGGCTCTGTATATTACATCCAAAAGATCATCTACAGTTATCTTATTTGTGATATCGCTAGTGCTTTCATTTAGATAATCACTACCTGTACCAAGGTTTCTCGCATTTACCGTCAGAAGTCCCTTTACTAGAGTTATAGCATAGTTTTTAGTTACATCATTATTTGCGCTATTCTTTATAACCAGCTTATTTGTCTCTGCATCCGGACCTATTAATTCAGCCTGAATACTGCCTCTGCTGGTAATGGTGCTAGCTGTGGTGAAGGCGATGTTTGAAAAGCTGTCACTTGAAATAACAGCCAGACCATCTCCTGATACACTGTAATTCTTTGCTACTAATGGATATCCATCAAATACTTTCTCATCATTAGAAGCTGTAATAGTGATAGGTCTTCTTTCGATAGTGAGGTTCTTTGTGATAGAAGCTCCGCTAAAGTTTTCTGAAGCAGCCATAGTAGCTACTACCTCATAGGTACCAGCATCCACAGCTGAATTTCCACTTACTGGATCTTCAGTGACTGACATGCCAGTTTCATCCTTTATACGCTTAATGGTATAAGTGATGCTTCTGTCACTAAGCTCACTTGCACTGGTACTAGCTGAAAGTGCATGTGCTTCACCGCTATATTTTACAGACTTATCACTCATAGAAAGAGTCTGCGATGCCTTTGTAATGGTGTATTTTCCATTCACTGTAGCTATTACATAATTTGAATTATCATTATAAATAACGCTTGTATAATAGCCATCTCCAGCTGGTGAGGTGGTGGTAGCATCAGTCACTACATGAATACCAAGTGAACTGCGATCTGCGTCCAAAATAGTACCATACGTATCTCCTGGTACAGTCGGTGCCTCAGTATATGCTCCTGCAGCATTTAGGTCTGCTAAAGCAGCCTTATAAACACTGGTCTGATCCTTAGCTGTGATAGTTACCTTTCTTGGATTTATGGTAAATTCTCTTACGATTTCACCTTCATAATTTCCACATCCACTGATCTTAATCTTCGCCGTACCAGCATTCGTATTATCTGCATAAGCTACAGTATAATCAGTTCCATTTGTCAATGTTTCTGTAATTACTTCACCAGCTCGTGCAGTCTTTCTTGTATTATCTGTCACTGATACTGTAGGCGTATAAGCTGATCCTCTATAAATCTCATCCCCTGGCTTGGTAACATGTATATTATCCATGTAGCCAATCTGATCAGCTGTGGTACTTGCCGCATCATCGAGATGTCTCTTCTTTATGGTAAGTGTAACATCCTTGCTCTGCGCTTTATAATTAAGCGTAGCAGTCGTGCTGACTGTCACAGTATAAACACCTGCATTTACAGGATAAGCACCACTGTCAAGACTAGCCACTCCATCCGCTACACTTGCCTTTGCTATCTCTTCTCCAGCAGCATTCTTATAACTAATTGAGAGTACACCATCGCCAGTCTTGGTAGGCACTTCGATTTCGTAAGGAGCACCATCATAGATTTCTTCTTTATCGTAAGCAGTGATAACTACTTCGCTAGGCGTTACCTTAAGCTTACCTGGTGCAAGTGTAACTACATAGTTATTGTCTGCAGCACCTTCTACATAAACAATTTTGTCAGAATTGCCTGTAATCGTATCATTTTTAACTATAGTAACTCCAGTGATCGTATTTTCGGTCTCACCTACATTTGTAATGGTGCCGGTGGTATGTGTAGCAGTATCTGATATAACCAACCTATCTCCTATAGGAAGTGGTGTAGAATCTGAAACCTTTACTGCAGCATTATAAAGCGCAGTACCATCATAGGCTCGCTCTGATGATTCCGATTCGATGGTTACAGCCCTAGGTGTAATCTTTGCCGGCGCAACGCTTGAGTATACTGTCTGACCACCGCCTGTTATTCTACATGTATATGTAGCACTGTCGCTCACATAGTACATAGAATATGAATTCTTGGTAGCACCAGATATTTCAGAGCCATTCTTTAACCACTGATATGACAAAGAAACGCCCTCTACAGCATAATCGACACTCAATGTCAAAGCCTGACCATCATATACCTTTTCATAGCTATCCTGGTCTGCCAGATTTGACTTAACCTTGGTTCCGATAGAAATTACAGCCTCCTTCGAAGCTACATCAGAATCTTCACAGTTTACCTGAGCCTGTGCCAGATTTGTGCTGTTTGCTACTACTGCCTGAACCTTTACCGTATATATACCTGCATCACTAATAAAACCAGTAAAATCGTACTCTGTACTGGTCGTTATATCTGATTTCAATAAAGTATCGCTGGCACTATCTGATTCTTTATAATAGAAATCCAGCTTATACTCTACATCTATAGACATATCTGATTCGCCTTCAGCGCCCTTATTCTCCTTTGGTCCTTCTACACATTCCCACTTAATCAGACCATAAGGAGCTGTCGTAGAGGCAAACATAGTGATATTAGAAGGTGTATCAAGCTTTGCTCTCTTTACCTCATATAAAATAGGCGCTGTTTCTGCTGCCTCAAAGTTTTCAGTTTCATCGATTTTTGCCTTAACATAATACTTACCGACATCGGTAAACATCTTACTTACCCAGTCAGTTCCATTAGAAGAATAGCAATAATGGGTATTAGATTCAGTAGCCACATCCATATGGTTTCCTAGCGTTGGCTCTTTTCTAGCTTCTCCATAGGTCCAAGAATCTACTGTAAAGCTAAGTGTAGGTGCAAAGATACCTCTTTTTACCTTGATTTCAAGATATGATTTATTAGACGGAACATATGTAGCAAAGATATTCTCCTTAAATGCTCCATTATCTTTACGAGTGGCCTTTACTGTACAATAAACCTTATATGCGCCAGTTGGCATATATACATCCCCTTGTTTAAATGGGAAATACCATACATTTTCTGCCTGCTCTACCAAAGAAACAGGATAACTGATATTCTTAGAATCTTTATAATACCAAGTATATGTATACTCATACTCCGTAGCTGTAACATTATCCCCATCCTCTGTCTGACAAGTCACCGTTAGCTTTGGTCTTTCCGACTCAGAAAAGCGATATGTCCTCTCCGTGACATCAGCACTTAATGTAGCCTTACCCGTAGCAGCTCTTTTGCTTATGGTAAGAGTAACCTTGGTATTCTCAGCTAAAGACGCATCTGCTGCCACTGATACAGGAACAGTGACCTTAGTTCCATCCATCACCTCTGTTCCAAGAGTTAAACCAGCTTCTGCCGAAGCCACCACAGTATAACCAGTGGAATTACTAAGTGTTCCCTCTACATTTACAGAATTCTCACCAGCTAATATTACATAGCTACGATGATCGTTTATAGTAATAGGATGTCCTGAAATACCATCTACTGTTACATCATCCCCTACGCCCTTAAAACCACCTGTAATCTCTCCAGCAAATTCCACTGTCACCTCAGTAGCAAGCTGCTTACCTGTAGTGCCATCTTCACTGTCCTTGACATTCTTATTATCTGCATTATTAACAGACGAAGCTACTGCCTTTACCTTAACAGCATATTCTCCGCCTCCGTTATTTCTAATTGCATTTGAGAAGTCACATGAAGTATTAGTATATGGAGTTCCTTTCGTCTCGGAATCTATCTTCACCCCATTCTTGTAAAGTTCTACTACATATCCAGCTACGCTTACATCACCTATACCAGGCACTGCTGTCCAAAAAACTGTACCTCTAGTAGATGCATCTAAACTCCATTTTGGTTCAGGTGCAGCCAGCTGGTTTTGAACCACTTTAAGCTTTCCAGGCACATATGAGATATCATAGTTGCTATTGCCATACTTGTTTTGGTTAATCACACCCTTTGGAGTAATATCATAGCCAGTATCACTAACCTCTGAATAAGAACCAGAAGTTATACTGTAGCTGCATTCATAATCTACGCCATGACCACCGTTTTCTACCAAGAATTCAGGTGTAGTTTCAATAGACTCATCATTCTGAGGATCCTTTGTAAAAGCATAAGTGAACACAGGTGCAGCTTCACCATATTTTACAGTCTTATCCTCAGCCTTTATTTCAAGATCTGCTGGTTTAATATCAGCTGTGGCAGTCTTACAATTAGGATGATCCTTATCATCTATGATTTCATATCTGGATGCCAGATATGGGCCAAGCTTGTAATTTGCTGTAACGTTTTTTTCATTTTTTACATCTTTATCATCATATGTAGCCGAATCTCCATCGAAATAAATAACAACCTCAGTTGGATTATCTATTAGATATTTAGCATCAGATTCTAGAATCGTAAATTCTGGATCCTTACCGCCACCAGCTAGATTAGCTATAATATCTTCTCTACGTTTTATTTTAAACTGCTCTCCATTTACCTTATTCGTTCCATCGTAAGGTTTCCAATCAATATCAACAAACTCATTAAGTGTTTCTACTAGAAGATATAATTTACTCTTGTATACTGTAAACTTTCCTTGTTCATATTTAACATTATAGTTTGTAATCGTATCAGGATAATTCGTTAAATGTATACTGTAAAATCCAGCTATAGTATTAAGTTGTACATCTATTGCAGCATCACCATTTTTAACAATTGGCGTCATACCAGCATGCTGATCTTCAGTAAAGACACTTTCATTGTCATCATATTTAAAGCCGCTAAATACCATATCCTTTTTAAAATCTGGTATACCGCCAATGATTGTCTTCCTATCACTATCCGTTTCACCTCTCTTGTAAAACATATACTTATCAGCCATCTTTATGGTGATAGTAGCCTTAGTAACAGTTAATAGATTTGGAACAGTGATTCCACTACTTCCCGCACTATGAAGATCAAATTCATTTAGACTTACAGTATAGTTATCATTATCAAAGCTATCCTGCTCCTTTACTATCACATCATATTTTCCAGCATTTCTCTTAGCTGAATCTGTAGAATCATATGTGGTCTCAAGCTTTAGCGATCCCTTTAAATTAGATTCATTTTCACCATCGATAAATCCAGTAAATGTAGCCAAAAACTGTGTGTCACCAGGGGTTCCAGATACTATATAATCACTAGGCGTAGCTGTACCATATTCTATAGACTTATCAGCTATCGTCAAAGTCAACGGAAGCTTTGTAATACCTGCAGTAATATCAAGTGAGTTGATATCGCTGCCATCCTCGTTTACAAGCTTATAGTTTGAATTATTAGCCTCTAACTGGGTAAGCGTTACCTTAGCTGCATCCTTTACATCCTTTGAATTGTATACCACTTTAAATTTATCTCTTACCAAATCAAAGGCAGACTTATCAGCCTCCAGTATTCCGGAAACTGAAACTGATGTTACAGTGTCAAATACATAGTCCTCAGTCTTTGTAACATTGGCTTTATCTACACTTGTATTACCGTCATAAAGCTTTGTGATATTAGGCGAAGCAGCTGCCTTAATAGCCACCGGCCTCTTTTCTACTGTAAGTATTGAATAAGCAGAGTCATTTACACCTTCAAAAACAAAATCAGTAGAGCTAAGCGCTGATACATCTACTCGGATTTCATATGAACCCACGTTTACTGTGCCAGGTACATAAGTTACCCAATCTGATTCTGTACCACTATTTCCGGTCTTTATCTGATAGCTGGCATCTCCCAATACTGCGATATCAGAAATATTTCCCGCACTGCCATCAGACTTTATAACACCATCATAGCTAGCGCTAAATTCCGGTGTCTCTCCAAATATCACTGTCTTAGGTTCGGCCTTAACCTTTATCGTATTTTGCTTTATAAGTCCTGTAGCAGTCTTTTGACTATTTTCTATGGCAAGCTTATAGTTTTTAGCCGATCTTCCTGTTAATGCAGCTTCTACCAGTGTAAGTTCTACTTCAGTTTCACCTGTATTAGAGGTTTTGTATGCTGCAGTGATTTTAGATTTATCCAGGCTAAGCTCGTCTAATACCCCATTCTGACTGTGCAAAGGACTAAATGAAAGTATTGAACCACCTTCACCCACATGGATCACTACACTTGTCGTACCATCATAGAATTTATCCTCTGCAGTAATTCCAGACACAAGAACCAAAGCTGGCTCTATCGTCAGCTTTCCTAAAGCATATGTAATATCATAGTTATCGTTCAGCTCTACACCTGTCATATTCGTGATAACCAGATTCTTAAACTGCATATCTTCATGCTCACCTGCGTCTACATAACTCTTTATTTGTGTAGCCTTAGTATCAAATCTGGTAGTATCACTGGTAACAGAATCCTCTTCGTCTGTACCTGTCAGGAATAGCTTATAATCTGTGATAGTCTTAGCTGTACCATCGTAATTCTCCGCCTTTTCTGTTGGCACTACTGTCACTTTTCTTTTTGTGATAGTGTAATCCTTTGATAATACATCAAATGTATAATCACTTGATAAGAAATTACCTCCAACCTTTACACCAGCTACTGCTGTGGCTGTATAGCTTCCAGCATTAGTCTGCTTTCCAATTACAGTGATATCAATAAAATTCTTATCTACCTCTGGTATCGGCTTATCTTGTGTCTCTGAAAGGCTGGCACTCGGAGCCTGCGCTGTTCCATCATATACAAACTCAGACTTATCTTCCCACTCAACCTTTAATAATCTAGGTTCGATGTGACCTGAAAATGTCAGACTTGAGGCATCCGGGAATTTGTAGTCATATTTTTTATTACCATCGGAATCATTTACTAAATATACATTGCTGATGGTAAAGCTATTTGCCTTCGTAACATGGGCATCATTGTACTCTGCATTACATGCAAGCACATAATGCTCTGCCTCGCAATCTTCCGCTAAGAAACCATCTATCTGATAATAATTACCCTTACCCTGTGAAAGATTATACATATCTGAACCTTCTTCCACTGGAGTTCCAGATACTTTTACACTCGCATCATAATCCTTTGAGAACACCGCACCTAGAGGTCTAATAGATACAGCCCTAGGTGTTATATTTACCTTTCCACTTCCCTCACAATCATTATAATTACCTGTGGTATCTTTAATATAAAAGTAAGTTGTGTGTGGACAAGACTTTGTACCATCATCATTTACATGCTTATATGATGGTACAGTTTGGGTAACGCCTACTAAGGAAGTATAATTCTCAGCGGTTACTTCCTTGTCAGCATGATAATATACTTCGTATCCGCCTGCTGATGGCTTTGTCACGCTAAGCGCTATACTATGCTCCGCATTATCAAATACACCTGCATATTCTGTAACACTGACCTTCATATTAGCCTTTTCAACCTTTACAGTCTTTTCAGCTTCTACCCTGCCAGTACGTCCATTATCAGATCTCTTATAATCGATAACACACTTATATTCATAATCTCCAGCATTTTTACCTAGTGGAAATGCGTATGCATTCGATGTCTGACCAGACATTTCCTGCCATTCACCATTTATTTTTTCGTACCACTGATAACCGGTTACGGTAGTTTGCTTTGCATCATCGCCTGCACCGATAGTAGCATATGCCAAAAGCATATTATCTCCAGATGCTTCGTAGCCGTAGACATACGAATCCTTACCCTTGATTTCCACGGTTGGCTTCACTACGTCGGCTGGCTCCACTACTGCTACCAGATCTAAATTATCCCTAATCTCAACTGAAAATTTAAGACCAGTATTGACTACTGTTACACCTGATAAATGCTCCTTAAGATTTGTTTTTAAAGCATAAGTATCCAAGGCTACTGCCTTATCATAGCTGTACCTTTCTAATATATCCTCTGCCTTATACCATCCGCTAAATATATATCCTGCTGCGACAGAAGCCATAATACTAACACTATTTCCAAAAGCAGACATGCCTGCTCCTGTAAGTGTAAGACCACTTTCACCCCCGTCTGTGGCTACACCGCGAAGTCTAATCACATAATCAGCAGACCTCTCATAATATAGCTCCAGATTCATTCCATACACAGCCTTATAGGTCTGACCTACATTGTATGAATTTACATTATCATTAGCCTTTACTACAGTATATTTATGTGTATATACTGCAAATCCAGACATCGCACCTGTTTCTGCATTTACATTATCATCTGTGGTGACATTCATGGTAGTAAATGCAGCCAAAAGGTTTTCTTCTTTTAGTTTTACGCCAGAACCACTAGTATCAGCTTCACTGAAGTAATACTTTTCACTTGAACTTACTTCTAATATAGCACCTGCAGCGCCTATTATATGAAGCTTGCCATTGACTGATCCACTCTTCTTATCAAATGTGACATCAGGATATGTAAAAGTAGCAGTTTTCCCATTTAAATCGTCTACTATTTTTGTATTATATGACTTATCCTTAGTCTGGAAATAATGATAAACATTCTGTTCAAAGCTGGCAGGTGTCCAAATAGCCTTTGCGGAAAGATTATAATCAGGCATCTTAAACGTGGTATCACCATCATCTATAACCGGAATAAACTCAGACTTATCTGACTGCTTTTTCCACTCCCACTTAACAAATGCATAGCCAGGCTTAGTAGGTGTGGTAAGCTCCACATGCTGATCTACTACGAACTTTTTGTATTCTAAGTTAGCTACCTCAGAATTATCATTATCCACTTCCACCTGATATACATATCGCGCGAAATAAGCATACAAATCAAGTGTCGTGGTGTTTACATAACCATAGGATCTGTTATCCAGATTTGTCTCGTCATAATAGAAACCTGGTGCACCATAGGCCTCTTCATACGATTTTCTATATATATCTTCGTACTTTGGATCATCCTTACTGATATGAAGCTCTGTGTATGTAAGGGTAGGACGCTCTCTGACAGTTAAAACAGGAGCTCCATCCAAGGTATATTTTGTCACCTTTACCTTCTTAGGTATAGGCGATTCTTCTGTACCGATATTTATATCAAGTTCATCGGTGTGACTTACTAACGACTTTCCTTTTCCTGTTAAGTATGTCTTTACTCTTTCTAAATTGTTTTTATCTACATACCTATAGGTCGTTTCCCCTAGCGTAATAGGATCTGCCAACTCATAAAGTATGTACTCGGTATTATTAATAGTGCTCTTCTCTAAACGACCGTAGATGGTGACATTATTATTTAATGTAATACCATCCTCTGGAATCGCTTTTTTGTAAGCCGAATCCATATACCATACCATCTCATATCCCGCTGGAACTGTGGCTACATTAGAGCATGCTACCTCTGATTTTGGTACTGTCGTGCCATATGAATACACATGCTCATTACAAACTATTCCATTGTAGTAATATAAAAGGTTTACCTTATCATGATATCCATAAGTAAAAGTAAGATAACTGTAGTTTCCAGTTACATATGTATTGTAGCTTGCATTAGTGCAGTATAAGCCTGATGCATTATCATCTTGGGCAGCTAAATCTGTGCCAGCCTTATGCGCCTCTTTATAGCTTTCCACTATATCCTGCGCCTGTTCTCTCTCCTTAGTATCCTTGTCAAATGAATATCCCACCAGCGCACCTATGATAAATCTATCCGATGGATCTACAAGATACACACAAGGTACATTACTATAGGCAGTTTCGCCATCTGTTCCTTTGCCTTTACCGTCATAGAAATAATAGTTGCCAGTTATATGCGTAAATCCAGGCTTTAATGTAACGGTTTCAGAATATGTATACTTTCTACTCTTAGCATTGGCAGCTGGATAAGAATCCACAGCCCCCTCTTCAGCTACTGGAGTACCATTTACGACAGCACACTTATTTATTACACGAAGCCGATAAGCCTTACTACCATACTCATATGTAATAGGTATCATAGCCTTATCCGCATAGGCATATGTACTACCTGTATATCCATTATAGCCGGCAGTATTAGTATAATTCCATGCTTCTAAATCCTTGTGTTTAAAGCCATTATTATCCAATCTAACATCGAGATAGAAATCCTCCTTTATCTCTATCTCGTTATAATAGATATTCATATATGCATCATGATCTTTGGTCGTGGCACCAAAATAACAGGTGATTTTATCACCTATTCCAGCCTCCTTAGGCTCTGTGTTATTTCCAAATGCTGTGCCTGTATTATATATAGTATTGCTAGTCGATACGGTCGTAAAAGTATGCGAAGGCCAGGTTCCTGTTATTATTTCATGGCTATCAAAGTATTTGTAATAACCATTATAAGAAACCAAATAAGTATTATTTCTAAAATCGTAAGTAATTGGATCAGCTGTGCTGTCTCCATATAGTTTCACCTGATTTATTATGGTGTCTGGACTCTCTGATTTTATTTTTCCGCTATATGATGGGTTAGTCGAAGCCCATGTAGTTCCTGAGTTTGCATCAAAAAGAGCCAATGGATCAAACTCATACGTAGTACCCCATTTACCACGTAATTTAAACTCTGACATTTGCACGTTTCTGGCATACTTATTTCCATAGTAATATCTAATTTTGACATCAGTCGATATTCGCTCAAAGTATACCTTAAGAACAAGCGGCTCTGTTTTAGATACTGTACCTGCTTCTATCGATTTATCCGTGACTTTATGCTGATAATAACTATAATTTACTATAGTATTTACGAAACCATTATCACCATCATACCTTATACAGGTATAGTCTGGATCCTCTGCTTCACTACCAGCGATTACTTTAATCTTTGTATCTTCTGTAGCCTCATAGGTAAGAGTCGTCATAAGGTCATACTGACCCACAGTAGTCTTCTCAAAATAGATTTCTACCTTGTAATCAGTCTTATCATCTGCCACGATATCTCTGATGGCTGTCACATTTCCAGCAGGCATTTTAGTAGGTGGATTACCTGTAGAAAAATCGGTATAGGTAGCGAATTTATAGCTCGCAGGCATTTCAAAGCCAGTCAGTTTAGATGTACCATTTTCATCCAAATAGTATGTATCTAATCTATACTGTTCTATAAGCGCAGATATATCCTCTCCATATTGCTTTTTCAGGGTGCTGCTATATTTTTTATTCGCATCAATTTCTCTGTTATCTTTCCATACTTCTACCGTCAAATTATAAACATTTCTGGTGTAGTAATAGTTTATGTATAAAGAATCAGTCTCATCAAACTTAACTGTTCCTTTTACAGATTCACTTGTAGTCACATCTTCAGGACAAGTCCCATTAGCAATCTTAGCTCCATATGAAAGCTTTACACCCTTAAAGGTAAAGCCAGCCTTAGCTTCTGCTTCCACTTCATTTGAATCCACATCCGAACCCTTTAAGCCTGCATATATAGTAATCACATCATCAGTCTTGCCCTTTAGAATCTGGGTTTGCTTTTCATCCACATCAAATACTCCCGTGTTGGTATCTCCACTTCCGAGAGTCTCATAATGATATATAACCTTGTATGTAGCATTCTTGGCGATGAATTTACCTGTTGCCTCCATATTCTGTGAAGGCATTTTCGCTGGAGCACTACCAAAGTCTTTGTATTCCCATCCTACAAAGGTATATCCATCGATACTAGGCTTTTCAAGCTCTGTTATGTTCTGTCCATAATAAAACTCTTTGGTTTCAACTGTATCGTCAGCTTCACCTGGCTTTCGATAGCTATACTTAATCTGATATTTTCCTACCTTGTAATAAACCTTTATAGTCTGATTAGGTTCAGTAAGCGTTATAGATGATACATATCCATCTACAGGCGCATCATCTAATGTATAGTTTTCTCTTGTCTTTTGAATAGCAGCATCATTTGCATTGATAACTGTACCATGACCATCAGTAAATACAGCGGATTCGTCACAGCTTGACTTATACTGACCCTCGCTATTCATATAATAATACTCTACGGTATATGAATAATTCTTGTTAACCCATTGAGCTACCAGGGTATCATTCGCATTCGCCTTATATACTGCTCCATCAGTACTTATACCTGTATTAGTTCCTGCCCAGTTCTTAAACTGATGACCAGTAAAACTCCATTTATTTGAAGGCAAAGTAATCTCTGTGTTAGCCAGTTTATATACAGGCGCTAACACATGTGTAGGATCTGTATCATCGGCATCACCTTTTGCAAACTGTATCTCAAAGACCTCGAAATAAGAGCTAGTATTATAATACATATGTCCAACTCTATCAGTATAGTAGAGCATATACTTTCCTGGCGTTGAAACCTTATACTTTGCATCTACGCTAGTTGACTTAGGACTTACAGGGAACTCTTCCAGTGCCGCATTTCGATCATATGTTGTAATTATATCTCCATTTGCATCCTTATCTGTATTAACAGTGACATTATAAATGCCCCACTTTGTAATGCCCAAATCATCTTTTATAGTAGCACTAATATTTACACCACTTAAGTCATCTGCATTCGCTTTTGTAAAACCTGAAAGTGTAGGCTTCTTATCTACAGTAAGCGCAGTGAAATAAACCGAAGACAAAGACTCTGTCATATTGCTTCCAAGCTTAATCGAGGTCTCTACATCACCGTCTCTACTAAACCATTGGGCTACAACAAATTTATCTGCTAAACTCTTATCTATTGGATGGAAGGTTTCACTCCATCTATTACCAAGAAAATCCTCTTCCATGTAATCAAATTTATATCCATGATTTACAGACGCTTTCACTGTAAAGCTTTCACCCTGCAATAAAGTGATGGCATTTTTTCCTGCATTTGAACCAGTAAATGCTATAGATGCAAGTCCTGGTTGTTCTCTTTCGTCATCAGAAATAGTCTTCTTTGTAAGATAAATAGTGGCAGTATAAATAGACGAACTCGGGCTACTAGAGTAGTCTGACTCACCATAGTCAACAGCTGAACTTCCGCCTATAGGAATTGTCTTTGTTTTGAAGTAGTAGGAAAGCTTTTTATTTTCGACTATTCTTTCATGTATATCATCTTTAAAATCACACGAGGTTTCAGATTCACCTGTCTCTTTAGTCGTAACTAAAGTATCGGAAGCGCCATCCTCTTCGTGTTCCCAAAGCTCTACCGAATACTTTACAGTTAAATTAGGCTTCGTAATGGCTACCCATGTCGCAGTACCTGGATTCTCATAATCCCACTTTAGGTTCGCAGGCGAAAGAAGCTTCTGCGTAGTGAGCGTGAGCTTACCATTTTCACATACTATCTCATAGTTTCCTGCATTAGTAGAGGATGTAAGGGTATATGAAACCACATTATCTACGCCGCCAGGTGTAACATCAGTTATAGCGCCTGTTACCTTAATACTCTGAAATGATTCTTTAGCTAATACAAATGCCTGCTGCTCTGTGATTACCTCACCTTCAGCATTTTTTATGGTATATCCGGCATCACTATGACTGTTTCCATCGTATTCCCATTCATTCGAAGCAGCTGTAAGTATAGTTTTCTTTTTAGCTACCTCGAATACAGCTGGCTCAGAAAGTTTCTCTGCAAAGTTTCCATCATTGTCCTTTACTATAGCATAAAGTGTATATTTACCTGCATCTAAATGCAGTGGTAAATCACTTTGCTTAATTGCATCACTCTTTGTCTTTTCTAATGTAGCATCAGAAACTTCGCCACTGAAATAGTAATAATCTAATGTATAGTCAGTTAATCCACTAGGAATACCTGTCAAATTATAAGGTTCATTCTTTGATTCGCCATATGTCCATCCGTCTATAGATACACCTACAGTAAAATTATCATCTGGAATTATGGTAAAAGGCACAATGATATAACCTGAATAGTTATTCTTAAAAGTAACAGTCAGGTTATGTGATCCAGCTTTTGTATTTTCATCATAGGTGACCTCGTAGTTATCTTTACCTATCTCGTTTTCACCATCTTTAACCGAAATCTCAGGAATAATAGGATTTCCAGTATACTTATAGTCATCCTGAACGAGACTAACTGAAACAGTACTTCCATCCTTATTTACATCTTTTCCTAAAACAGTCAATGTACCCTTAGTTTGAGTTATGCTGTAGTTTTCAGATGAAAAGTCAGATGAAAAGGTAATATCATAGCCACCATCCTTTACAGGTGAATCTTTTGTATAATCACAAGATAAAGTACCTGTTGTTATCAAAGCATGTGAAATATCATCTATATCGTCACCTAAAAGACCTTCATACTCAAAGTCATACTCCGTAGGTGCATCTGCTCCAAACTCTACCGATACATCCTTTGCTTTTACAGTAAGTGGAGCTTTATTTATCGTGATGGTAACAGGCGCTCCCTCTAAAGACTCAGGCTTACTTTCTCCGTTATTATCTACGAATGTAACATTTACTACTACTTTATACTCACCAGAATCCTTTACATCTCTGAGCGAAAAAACAGCTGCATCATTGTTTTCTATAATCTTTTCGTCAACTTTATCAAATTCTTCCGTTTCACTATTCTTTTTATAAAGTATATAGGTTTTATCTACTGAAACATCCTTGACTCTAGCCGAGATATTTATCTCACTACCAGTGTATGTGAAAATTTGAGAAGATAAAGCTGTATCCCATTCAAGTGCAGTCTTCTCCCACTTAGCGTAATATGTGTAATCAGTTGCGCTAATGCTATCAAGCGATGTAACTGCATCACCACTAAAGTCGGCATTATAATACCAACCGTTAAACATGTGACCCTTTCTTGACAGATGGTCTTCAGAATTATCGCTGCTTGGTAAAACAAAGCAGTCTTCTTTATTAACCAATACTTTCTTCTTAGTAAGCTGCTTAATATTATCCTCATAGTAATCTACATAATTAATAACAGCTACCTTATTCGCATTTTCCGATTTTGCTATGTTTTCACATACATCCTTTGCATAGAAATAATAATTTCCACCGCTAGTAGGCTCGAACACAAATATCTGACTGTCTGTAGGATTTCCATCTACTAAAACCCAATCTAAAACAGACGCAGCATCCACACTTGTAGAAAAAGCATATGCAGCTATTCCACTCTGACTATCCTGCGCTGTCGCAGTAAGCTTTCCCTCATATAAACCACTTCCAGCATCATACGAAGAAATAACAGGTACATTTATCTCTTTAGCATTAGCAGTAATAGTGACCGATGTATCACCCGCATAACCTGCTTCTATAGTGATAGTACTAGACGCATTGGTAGAATCTGAGATAGTAATCGCAGGATCTGCGCTCCAAAATCCAAACTCCCATCCAGCATCAAGAGTTGCATTAATACCACAGTTCCCATGTGTAGAACTTCCTGCTATAAGTAAACTATTCTCAGCAGATGCCGTGCTAATTCCAGTAGAACCGACTACATTTATAGCAACAGCTTTTGCAGTATCAGAAGACACTGCTGATACATCTGATGCTTCATAGCGACCACTCAATTCCGTCACTTCAGCTGGAATTGCTTGAACTGTAAATGTGTAATTTCCTGCTCCGTTTCCAATGATAGTTTCAGCAAAATCAACCGTTGGTTCATGAACCGTATTTGTATCTACTAATGCAGCATCTTTATACAAGCTAACACTATATTCTATAGTACCATCGCCGTTTAAATCTCTACCATTTTTATCTTTTGTAATAGGATCCCAATTAGCTACTGTTCCATCTGTCCACGAGAGATTATTCGGCGATGCAAGAGCAGTTTTAACAATACTGAAAAAATACTGTCCTTCACCAAGCATTTCTGTCTTATCTTCATTGTAGAAACCTACAGCATATAAGCCTGGTTCTCCCGGCTTTTCTACCTGGAAAACAGAAAATGCACACGCATTTTCCATATCTATAGAATTATTAAGCGCGTTTACTGTTGCATACCAAAAAAACTCTTCACCTTTATAAGGCGAACTGCTTAATGTAATACGTGTTCCATAGTCAAATTTAGCTAGATTAAATAAATCCCCCAATGATAATGGTTCACTTCCAATATCCCCAGTAGCAAAGATATGGACTTCTTCTGGCACAGGCTCACCGCCTGGCGCATCCTCCGCATATACCTGCGTAACGCTGCTAATCCCATCCACATTCAAAAGAATCGCTAAAGCTGTAATGCCAGCTATAAAACGCTTTGTGTTATTTATTATTTTCTTTATATAAGACTTTCTCATATATTATCTTCCACCGTGTAAATATTATCACTAAGGCACACTGCACCTATTTTGTTCATTATACCACACATGGGTTGATTTGGCTACTAAAAATTAAATCCAAATAAAAAAAGATGCTTAAACCCACTGTATAAAGCATCTTTCAAATCATTAAAAATATT
>JAZRWF010000012.1:0-3849 GCA_045599565.1 Lachnospiraceae bacterium | reverse complement strand
TGTTAGCTCTATAAAATGAGTTGCCATTGCCTCGTAATCACTCTGAATCGGTGAGGAATTCCAAAAGGGCGCCAAAGCCCGTTTGGCGGGATGCAAGGGCGGAGCCCTTAACCTTCCAGAGTAGGTTGGAGGCGAGGCATAGATGATGGGTATCTATGGACGCCGAGGGTAAATGAGGAAGGCGTGCTCCAGGGTGCAGGGAGTGAAACGCCCTGACGGGTTCCAAGGGCTGGCCCTGGCAAGCTTCCTCAGAGGGCGTGGGCCCGAATGAGGTCACCCTTTAGGGGAAGCTTGCCTATCAACTGAATATAATTGGAGGGTGGCTGTGGATAGGCGATGAACATTGTCTATCCGTAGCCACTCTCCTGAATAAATAGGTTGATAGCTGTTTTCGTGGGCTGCAAATTCCCTGAGCAAGTGAAGTGCTCGGACGGAGTCTAGAGCGCTTCGCTGGATACTAGGCTGTAAGCAGGCCACCTGGCGACGCAGGAGCCAGAGAGATGCCTCGTTGACTAGCCCAATACGCCAAGTTTGGCGAGCCACAACACAGAGCCAGGGGTGATATCTAATAGATATCAGTAGAGCTTCTCGGGTGATATCTAACTGATATCTTTTGCCAAAATAGATATCTATTAGATATCAGTTGACGGTTTTGATTGGCTGATCAGGTCATAGCAGCGTGCATAAGCGTTGCTTCCCCTCATATATCATTTGGGATAGCAGGAGCCTGATTACTAAAAATACTTCCTGGATGCCCTACGTTATTAATTTGGGGTGAAGCATAGGCTCATTGCTAAAAGGAGCACAAAAAAGATCCCTTTAATCTATATTTGGGCTGAAAAATAGCCAATTACTAAAAGGAATTCAAAAAATCCTTATATATGCCATATGCGTTGAAAAAGGGTGAATTACAAAATCGATGAATAGAATTTAGAAAATATAGGCTGGATAGAGCCATATTGACATGGATTACATTGTGTATTATGTGCGAACGCTGATAAATAGGGGATTCCCAGATAGGGGCGGTAAAATTTGGTGGTATTGATTGCGCTTGTAATTATCTTTAAGGAACAGATAACCACTTTGGTAGAGAATATTTTTAAGGCAATAAATTCAAAGGCAGGAACTATTTACAGTTAGTATGAAAAAAGCTTCGTTGACAGTACTTTATTCTATGTTAATCCCGATTATTATGTCACTCATGTTTACGATGACAGAGTGTGTTCGCGTATATGCCATGGAGGATAATACAAAAATCGTGGCAAAGCAAGCGACCGAGAGTGGATTTTCAAATTATATCAATGCATTGTGGGAAAACTATCATGTTTTGGGCGTGGACTATACACACGGCCAGGGTGAAGACATGAATGGATTCGAGTTATTAGTGACAGGTTATGCTAATAAAAACGTTAATCCATTTAGCGAGATTCATCATACTTCGAGCGTGAATTTGACAATGATGAATTGCGAAAAGGCGGAGATTATTAAATATGGCTTGCTGACAGATGCAAATGGTGCAGCAGTCATTTCACAGGGTAAAGCATATGCGATAGAGTATTTGGGCTTAGAGGCGTTGGAGCTTTTAAAAAATGCGACGTTATTATTAGAGAAAGGAGAGACCGATGAGGTTGGTTCACTTGTGGACAGCGCTAGGTCGCAGGCTGCTGATGCAGCACAGGCAAATGCGCAAGTTCCTGGTGGGACGAATGTCGAGACACCCACCAGACCATCAGAAATTCCCGCCGATTTTGAAAATCCGTTGGATGCCTTTGATGCTATATCTGATGCAATAAGCGGTGGGTTACTTAAAATCGTTCTTCCGGATGGGACTATATCAAATGCCAGTGTGGACGGCATAAGTCTTCCATCCGGAAGTAATTTAAGACAGGGAAATGTGAGTGCTCCAGATGTGGGAATGGATGATAAGCTTTGGTACATTCTTTATATGCTAGATCAGTATTCTAGGTATGATAAGCCAAAGGAAAGAGAAGGTCTTTTATATGAGACAGAATATGTGGTTTGTGGCAAGGATTCGGATAAGGAGAATCTCTCGGCTATAGCTGTGAGATTATTGGGTATTAGAGAGGGGTGCAACGCCATCTCATTAGCAGCTGATCCAACGCTTATGGCTACGGTACATACGCTCGCAGGTTTTCTGGCAGCACTGCTTGCAGCACCTTACCTAGAGCCAGTCTTTGCTGCAGCTATTGTAGGTATTTGGGCGCTCGTGGAGTCTATTTTGGACCTTAGAAGAATATTCAGCGGTGGAACAGTGCATTTGATGAAAACATATGCCACATGGACGAGTGATATTTTTCATATCTCGAAGATGCTAAAGGACGATATGAAATCACTGGAAGCCAACAATGGCATGAATTATGGTGTGTATTTGGCCGTTATGCTAATGGCTGAGGATATTAGCAAAATTGGAATCAAAAGCTGTGATGTTTTGCAGCAGGCATTGAACAGAAAAGAAAGATATGCTGCGCTTAAGCTTGATACATTAATGTATCAGGCAGATATAGATTATGAGTTTAAAGGAGCTCCACTGTTTATGAGTTATGTAATGATTCCTGGTGGTTTAACTGAGTATAGCTTTAAAAGTGGAAGTCATATTAATTATCTAAACGAAAAAACAGATCGGCAGGCTGGCCAGTGAATGCCGATTTAAGGAGGTGTGGAAAGAGTCTCCATATTCAAAGCTTAAATTCATGGATATCTTTCTTTATATATTTTGCCTCGGAAAGGAGCGGCCTTTTTGACTGAAAAAATCAAAACAATACTTTCAGATAGAAATGGAGACCCTTTTCATGCTTCCTTAAAAAAACAAAAGGCCTCGCTTACAGTCGAGGCAGCTGTTGTTCTTCCGCTATTTTTAGGACTTATGCTTCTAGCCGTATTCTTCACAAGAATAGTGGTGGTTCATTCTGTAGTACAGCAGGCGATGGACGAGGCCGTACGAGTGAGTTCCTCTGTTTGGGTAAAGCAGCTGGAGGATGATAATTATCTTGGGGAGTATGCATCTGCTGGCGGGGTAATGCTGTATGCACAGAAGAAGCTAAAGGATAAGGGCTTAGATGGCTTTGTGCTGCTTTTGCCAGAGGTGGAGGGAGAATTCGTTGACCTAAGAGCTTATTATACGATGAATTATCCAATACAGTTCTTTGGTCAAAGGGGCATAAGTCTGGCGCAAAGATCCTGCAGCCGAAAATGGATAGGTGATGAAGGGGTAAATAATAAAAAGAGCGAGGAAGACGATGAAGAAGACCAACAGGTTTATACAACCCAATACGGAAAGCTGTATCACGAGAACAGATACTGTAAATATATTTATCATGAGCCAAGGGCGATAGGGGCAAGCTATATCGATGAAGCCAGAAACCAGGGCGGAGCCAAGTATGCTCCCTGTTTATATTGCAAGCCTGGAAGCAAGCCTAGTGGTGAGGTATATATAACGGATTGGGGAGATGCGTATCATAAAACCTTAGGGTGTCATCATCTAAATCCGGAAGTTAGTGTAGAGTCGGAGAAGGATGCTAAGGCAAGGGGTCTTTCAAAATGTTCGGTTTGTGGTAAGAAGGAGTAAGGGATGTGTGAATTAACGCTTTTAGGATGCTTAGGTATATGTGCAGTAGAAGATATTCGAGAAAAAAAGATACAACAGTGTATTCTTTTGGTGTTTGGGGTGGTAGGAGTACTGCTAAGATGTTTTTCCAGAAATTTTGACCCAGTAGATATGTTTTGCGGTTTCTTGATAGGTGTATTTGTTTTTGCTGTAGCAGTTTTATCTAAAGAGCAAATTGGTAAAGGTGATGCACTGCTTTTAATGATTAGCGGCATTTATCTTGG
>JAZRWF010000011.1:0-41700 GCA_045599565.1 Lachnospiraceae bacterium | reverse complement strand
AGATAGTAAAGAATTATAACCGTACAGCTGTAAACCTTCAGACATATAAGGAGATTCACGAGCAGTCAGCCAACCTTTGGTTTAGAATCACGAAGAGAGCAAAGCTGAATCACCCTGTGGTTATGCTTTTCTGGCACGGCGGAACACTCTGCATTTATGGAGTGGCTCTTGCCATGATTCTAGCAGGCCATGACTATGTGACTGCGGGCATGGTTATTACATTTACCACCTACATGAGCTCATTCCAGGGACCTCTATCTGAAATCACTCAAATCATCCAGGAGCTTGCGCAGGTAAGCTCGAACTTAGAGCAGGTATTTGATACCATAGATTACCCTGCTATCGTGGCTGACAAGGAAGACGCTGAGGAGCTTAAGGATGTAAAGGGTAAGGTAGACTTTAATGATGTTACCTTCGCGTATGATGAGGATGTGAATATCCTAGAGCACTTCGACTTACATGTTAATCCGGGTGAGACCATCGCCTTGGTAGGACCTACTGGTGCTGGAAAGACCACTGTCATAAACATGCTCACCAGATTCTATGATGTGCAGCAGGGCAGTGTATGCGTGGATGGCAAGGATGTAAGAGATGTAACCTTGAAGTCGCTTCGTAAGGAAGTGGGAGTTCTGATGCAGGACCCATTCATTTTCAAGGGCTCTGTAATAGACAATATCCGCTACGGCCGTTGGGATGCGACTGACGAGGAGTGTATAGAGGCTGCCAGAATGATTCATGCGGACCACTTCATCATGCGTCTTAAGAATGGCTTCCAGCATGAGCTTGAGGAGAAGGGTGAAGGTCTTTCAGCAGGTGAGAGACAGCTTATCAGCTTTGCTCGAATCGTTTTAAAGAATCCTTCTGTCATCATCTTGGATGAGGCGACCTCCGCTATCGACACTGAGACAGAGATTCTTATCAAGCAGGCACTGGATGTTCTTATCAAGGATAAGACAGCCTTCATCGTGGCTCACAGACTTTCTACTATCAGAGATGCAGACAGAATTCTTTACATCTCTAATAAGGGCATCGCAGAGCAGGGTAACCACGCAGAGCTGATGGCCAAGAAGGGCTTGTACTACGAGCTTAACTATGCTATGGCGAATGAACAGGGTAAATAAAAGCTTTTAACAAGAAACTACGTCTAAAACCTGAAATTTAGAGGGGCGAGACGTAGTTTTTTATTGGCTTTTTGAGAGACTACGTCTGAAAATCAGAAATTTGCCTTAGGAGACGTAGCTTTCAGCTGGTTTAGGTGGGCGACTACGTCTGATTTTCCAAAGAAAAGAAATTGAGACGTAATATGTCTAGGCTGCTTTATTGATTACTGGGAAAGCGCGAAAGCGTGGCGGTTTACCAGTAAGTCAGGAAGCCTGTAATGGTGGAGTACTGGCTGCTTATATTCGTGAAGGTAAGCTACCAGTAAATATAGCTGGCATCCTAGGGAGATTACTGGTAAGATAGGCTACAGATGATAAGTAGCCAGTAAAATATGTCTAGGCTGCCTTAAAATTACTGGCATTATGTGAAAAAATGAAGAGTTTTGCCAGTAATAACAAATGGAGAGTGAGTTTATGAGAATAGCTGACAGAATATTCGACACAGAAAATGAAAAGTACATATTTGGCATACTAAATGTCACACCTGATTCCTTCTCAGATGGTGGGGATCACCATAGTGTGGCGCAGGCCGTTAAATTTGCTGAAAAAATGCTTTCGGAAGGGGCAGACGTGATAGACATAGGCGGAGAATCCACCAGGCCAGGCTACACTATGATATCTGACGAGGAAGAGATAGGGCGAGTGGTGCCTGTGGTCAAGGAAATCAGAAAAGAATTTCCTGAGGCGATTATCTCCGTAGACACGTATAAGTCAGCTGTGGCGAAGGCGGCCTTAGATGCAGGGGCACATTTGATAAATGATATCTGGGGGCTGAAATATGATGTAAAGATGGCTGAGGTGATAGCTTCCTATGATGCGGCATGCTGCCTGATGCATAATAGAAAAGACACTGCATACGCAGATTTTATGTCAGATGTGATTTCGGATTTGGAGGAAACTTTGGCGCTGGCTAAGACAGCCGGAATAAGAGACGATGGCATCATGTTAGACCCTGGCGTGGGCTTCGCAAAGGACTATGAGCAGAATCTTTATGTGACGAATCATGTGGACGAGATAGTGGCACTGGGGTATCCGGTGCTTCTTGGAACTTCGAGAAAATCCATGATAGGTCTTACATTAAATGTACCGGCGAAGGAGAGAGTCAGCGGTACGGTAGCCACCACAGTACTTGGTGCCATGCGGGGCTGCTCGTTTTTCAGAGTACATGATGTGAAAGAGAATAAGGAAGCACTTGTAATGTTAGAAAAAATGCTTGGCTGCTAGTGGAAATAGAGCCTACTCTGATAAGAGGGGCTCTTTTTTTATGCTAAGGATAGCATAATGCGCGCAACAAAGTTGCGCGAAATATGCAACTAAAGTTGCGCAATGTGCATAAAATGCACAAGAAATATTTGGATATTTGGCGAATTGCGCGCAAAAATGAACAATAGTATAATGCAATTACACTGAAAGAGTGAATTTGTTGCGCAAGTGATGGAGGTATATATGACAGCTAATAAGGGAATTAGTGGTTTTTTGAAAAAGCTGTACAAGTATAGATTTTTTTTGCTTATGCTCGCACCGGCAGTTATATACACATTGATTTTTGCTTATTATCCAATGACTGGTATCGTGCTGGCTTTTAAGAAGTATAACTATGTGGATGGCATTTGGGGAAGCCCTTGGAATGGTATTGAAAATTTCAAGTTTTTCTTTAAATCAGGTCAGGCTGCATTGGTTACAAAGAATACTGTTTTGTATAATGTAGTGTTCATAGTGGTAAATACTGTTATGCAGATAGCTGTAGCGATTTTTTTGACTGAGATAAAGGCTAAGAATTATAGAAAGATTTCACAGTCACTTATGTTTTTGCCATACTTCATTTCATGGGTTATCGTAGGTGTTATGGCATTTAACATTTTTTCATCTGATTATGGCTTTATGAACCGAATCATCCTAAGTCTCGGAGGTCAAAAGATACCTTTTTATACAGATGACAGGGCGTGGCCATTTATCCTGGTTTTCTTCAATATGTGGAAGGGAATAGGTTACGGCTCAGTTATGTATCTGGCTGCCATCATGGGAATAGATACCTCTATCTATGAAGCGGCAGCTATAGATGGGGCGAATGTTTTCCAGAGAATTTTCAAGGTGACTATCCCTTCTATTATGCCAACCACCATTATCCTGCTGCTCTTGTCTGTAGGTGGTATCTTTAAGGGAAACTTTGATATGTTCTATAACCTGGTTGGTAACAATGGACTTTTGTATGATAAGACAGATGTTATAGATACGCTGGCATTCAGAGCACTGATTTCTAGCTCAAACTTTGGTATGTCCGCAGCTATCGGATTATTCCAGTCGGTTCTTTGCTTTGTGACGGTCGTATTTGTTAACCATCTGGTTGGAAAATATGACAAGGATTACACGTTGTTCTAAAGGAGGTGTCAGATATGCAGTCATCTAAGAGTAAAATAAAGATGGGTAAAGATGTCGTAGCCTTAAATATCATGGCATACGCTTTTACAGGACTTATTGCACTTCTTTGTCTGGTTCCATTTATAATGATAGTGACAGGTTCTCTGTCATCAGAAGCTGCTATAGTAAAAAATGGTTTTTCACTGTTTATTCAGGATTTCAGTCTGGAGGCGTATAAGACTGTTTTCGAGAAGCCTGCAGTAGTGGCAAAGGCCTATATGGTGACTATAGTACTTACCATAGTGGGAACTGCACTGGGACTGCTCATTCAAACGATGACAGCCTATGTGCTGGTGAGAAAAGATTTTGAGTGGAGAAATGCATTTTCATTCTTCTTCTATTTTACTACTCTTTTTTCAGGAGGCTTGGTGCCTTACTACATTTTGATTACTAATACACTTAATCTAAAGGATAATTATTTAGCGCTTTTGCTTCCTTTGGTATTTTCGGTTTATAACCTTCTGATTATGAAGAGCTATATCATGGGACTTCCGGATTCACTTATCGATGCAGCTAAAATAGATGGCTGTGGTGAGTTTAAGATTCTCTTTAGGATAGTTATGCCACTTATAAAGCCTGCACTTGCCACTGTTGGTCTGTTTATTGCCCTTGCATACTGGAATGACTGGTATAATGCGATGCTTTATCTGAAGTCAGAGGATAAATTCCCTCTTCAGTATTTCCTGTATCAGAGGGTTAATAACATAGAGGGCTATAAAAAGCTTATCGCCACAGGTCTGGTATCAGCAGATGTAGCTAATTCAGTTAACATGCCTACACAGACGCTTAAGATGGCACTCACTATCGTAGTTACTGGTCCTATAGTGCTGGCGTATCCTCTGGTGCAGAAGCATTTTGTGCAGGGTATAACTATCGGCGCTGTAAAGGGCTGATATAAATATGGTAATTGTTATTGTTCATATATAAAACATTACATTAGGAGGAGAAAAAATGAACAAGGTAATTAAAAAAGCACTTGCATTAGTGCTTGGAGGAGCGCTCGCTGTTGGTTCGCTCGCAGGATGTGGCTCATCAAAGGGTGGATCGAATGAGAAGCTTACCACAGATACTACAGAGCACGTAGATCTTAAGATGTATCTCATCGGTGACAGAACACCTGATTTTGACGAGGTATACGGAAAGATTAATGAGATTCTTGAGCAGAAGCTGAATTGCTCACTTTCGGTAGATTTCCTTTCATGGGGTGATCATGGCACAAAGTATTCGCTACTTTTCTCTGGTCAGGAGGATTTCGACCTTATTTTCACAGCGTCTAGCTGGTGCCACTATGAGGAAACAGTAGCTAATAAGGGCTTCTATGGAATGTCAGAGGACTTTATCAAGACTTATGCACCTGGTATCTATGATACAGTACCTGCTATGGCTTGGGATCAGGCTAAGATCGATGGAACTATCTACATGGTGCCTAACTTTGCAAATGAGTTTGGTCAGGATGTAATGGCAGTACGTGGTGATTTACTTCAGAAATATGGCTTTACTGAGATTTCAAACTGGGATCAGCTTATGAGCTTCTATAAGGCTTGTGCAGCAGATGGACAGTATGCTTCACAGGGTGGCCCTTGGTATCAGTATTTCCAGGCACAGGGTTATTCGACTCTTGGCGGTGCACCTAAGGCTGGTGAGCTTATCCTTTTCCACACACAGGATGCTTCAGATACCTCTGTAAACTATATCCTTGACTGGGACGGATTTGCAGATTACTGTAAGCAGATGAAGGAACTCGCAGATATGGGAGCTTGGTCTGCCGATGTACTTAACTCTTCTGATGAGAGACAGACAGGTCTTCTCACAGGAAGAACAGCCGGTATGATTTGGAATCTTGGTTCATGCCGTAGCTATGCTAAGCAGGCGAATGCTGAAAACGCTTCTTGGAATGTAACCATCGTGGATCCTGTAGCTGCACAGCCTAAGAAGGTTAACTCATATATCAATAACGGTGTAGCTATAAATGTTAATTCAAAGCACAAGGATCGTGCTATGATGGTATTAAATGAGTTCTATACTAACCCTGCTGTATATGATTTAGCTATGCTTGGTATCGAAGGAAAGCATTGGGAGGCAGTAGGCGATAAGCAGTATAAGGTTATAGACGAGTCTGGCTATGGTGTATCTTCTAACTGTAACTGGGGTTGGAATAACCAGAATATTCAGAGACTTGAATATATCGAGGATAGAACTGCACTTGATGATACCTATGATGATATGCTTGCTCTTTGGAATGCCAGCGTTAAGCCAGCACATCCACTGGATGGCTTTAACTTTAACAATGAGCCTGTATCTACACAGGTAGCAGCAGTAGAAGCTAATATCGAGAAGTATTACGATCCACTTGTAAATGGTTTAGTAGATAATGTCGATACTTCTATAGCAGAGTTCAAGTCTGCACTTGAGACTGCAGGTATCCGTGATATCATAGCGGAAATGGAAAAGCAGATTAAGGAGTATACAGGTAAATAAGCTGTCTTAATCCCTAAGCATATGAGCGCATTCGTTATTTGGCAACAAATGCCGAATGCGCTCGATTTTGAGGTAATAATCAGATGACTATAGAAGAGATTGCAAATGAATTAGGTTTATCCAAAAGTACCGTATCCCGTGCACTATCGGGAAAGGGTAGGATAAGTGCTGATACGGTTAACCGAGTTCAGGCTTATGTAAAGGCGTATGCGGGATTTTTGAATCAGCCTAAAAAAGAAAATCCCAATATAGGAGTTGTTATTCCTGCGGATGCTGTCACTGTTACCATGCCATTCTTTCAGGAATGCTTGATGGGCGTGTATGAAACTGCCAGCGTCAGAGGCTATGATGTTATTATAGTTAAGGGTGGAGAGAGTGATATCTCTCAGGTTCAGCGATTAGTAGAAACAAAGAAGGTCGAAGGTATGATACTGACTCGTTCTGTCGAAGATGATAGATTGATAAAGTATTTGACGGATATGAAATTTCCAGTAGCGCTTTCAGGAACCTGTGAGAATGAAGATGTCATACAAGTAGATTCTGATACAAGACTAGGGGCGGATCGAATTACATCCATGCTTATAGCGCAGGGTTACGACAGGTTCGCTGTAGTGGTGGGAGATACGAACTATCGTGTAAATAAGAACAGACTTAATGGTGTATTGGACTCGATTAAGAGAAATGGATTAGATGAAAGTAAGCAGCTAGTTCAGACCGGTTTTACCAATATGGAACTGGTGGATAGTGTAGTCAGAGATATCATTAAGGCAGATGTTTCGTGCGTGGTATGTGGTGATGATATGATTTGCACCAGGCTGATGTCGAAGCTGCAGGCTGAAGGAATCAGGATACCTTCGGATATGGGCGTGATATCCTTATATAATAGTGTAGCTTTAGAGTGCTTTACGCCGGCTGTAACTGCGATGGAGATTTCTGCCAGAACGGCAGGAAATGTTCTGGCAAAGGAGCTCATCGATAAGATAGAAGGAATGGAGTATCATGCCAGTGTTTTGCAGAGCTATGATATTTTATTCAGGAAGTCCACTGAATATATTGTAAGATAATACCATGGAGACTAAAAAGAAATGACTAATATGAATGGCTTTATATACGGGGGCGATTATAACCCAGAGCAATGGCTTGATCGACCGGATATTCTTGAAGAAGATATAAGACTGATGAAAATAGCTAAGATAAATGTGGTTGCCTTAGGTATTTTTTCATGGGCAGTGGAAGAGCCTCAAGAGGGGGTTTTTAATTTCGACTGGCTGGAAGATATTGTCAATAATCTCTATGAAAATGGTATTTCTACTATTCTCGCTACGCCTTCCGGAGCCAGACCTAGATGGATGGCTAATAAATATGAAGAGGTTCTTCGCGTAGATGCGAATGGGCAAAGGGCGTACTTTGGGCAAAGGCATAATCACTGCTTCACGTCACCTGTGTATAGAGAAAAGGTTAGAATTATAAACACTAAGCTTGCAGAACGTTTTAAAGATAATCCGGCTATTATTATGTGGCATATTTCTAATGAATATAGCGGAGAATGTCATTGTGAACTCTGTAAGCAGGCGTTCAGAGAATGGCTTGAGAAAAAATATAAGGATATAGAGGTACTTAATAAACAGTGGTGGACTTACTTCTGGAGCCATAAATACAGCTCGTTCGATGAGGTGGAACCACCTAGTCCAAGAGGCGATAGTAATGTGCATGGTTTGAATATTGACTGGCACAGATTTACCTCTGACAGTACTATAGATTTTGCTAAAGCTGAGATAAAGGCACTTAGGGATGCCGGCGCGAAGCAGCCTAGTACTGTGAATATGATGTACAATTTTTGGGATGTCAATTATGGCGATTTTGCAAAGGAAATCGATGTAGTAAGCTGGGATAGCTATCCTCTTTGGCATAAGGGCGATAATACAGAAGTGGCATTTGATAACGGTTTTCAGCATGACTTTATGAGAGCCTTAAAGCATAAGCCGTTTATGCTGATGGAGTCATGTCCCACCAGTACGAACTGGCAGAGCGTTTCGAAGCTAAAAAAGCCGGGCACTCTATTAAATGCATCGCTGCAGGCGATAGCGCATGGCTCTGACAGTGTTCAGTATTTCCAAATCAGACAGTCGCTAGGAAGCTCTGAAAAGTTTCATGGAGCGGTCATAAATCATTATGGTTCTGAGGATACAAGAGTCTTTAAGGAAGTGGCACAGGTGGGAGAAGCGCTAGAGTCCATTAAAAAAATAGCTTCGACAAATGTGTCTGCACCAGCTGCTGTTATTTATGATGTGGAAAACAGATGGGCATTAGAGGGTTCCGAAGGTCCTAGAAACAAAGATATGCATCATTATGAGAGTGCTTATAAATCATATCGTGCTTTGAAAAAGTATGGTATGAATGTAGATGTTATAAATGAAGATCAGGATTTAAGCTCATATAAACTGGTGGTAGCTCCTATGCTGTATATGTTTAGAAATGGCATGGAGGATAAGCTTAAAAAGTATGTGGCAGACGGTGGCACGTTAGTGATGAGCTACTGGAGTGGTATTGTAAATGAAAATGATCTTTGCTATATGGGCGCTGTTCCACATTCTCTATCAGGGGTGTTTGGCCTTTGTTCGCAGGAGATAGACGGCCTATATGATGATGAGGCTAATATAGCCGTTCCTGTTGAGAATAATGCGCTTAATCTTTTGAAGAGATACGAGATAAAGAATCTGTGTGATTTGGTTAAGGTATCAGATGCAAAGGTTCTCATGACCTATGGAAATGACTGGTACGAGGGAATGCCGGCATTTACGGTAAACACCTATGGAAAGGGAAAGGCATATTATGTCTGCGGCGATATGAGCGGGGAATTCTACGTGGATGCTTATGAAGCTATAGCTCGAAGCGTCGGCATAGAACCTATTATTTCGGATATAGCTGATGGCTTGGAGGTATGTTCGAGATTCGATGGCGAACATGAATATGTTTTTGTTTCAAATTATAAGGATGAACCTGTAAGGGTGAATATACCTGTGGATGCAAAAATGCTTTACGGCGAGGCTGACAGTGAAATCGCATCCAGAACTACTATTGTGTTTGAAAAATTAGATGTAATAGTGAGGGCACTCTTTCATGAAGACATGAAAGAGTGCCCATTTGTTTTATACACTATTGGTTGATTTGTTATTGATAATTAGCGCAAAATGTTGTAAAATTAAATGCACTTATTATTATATGCTTCTTTGCATGACAGGAGGAAATATGAAGAAAAAACAGGGTGGTGTTTCATTTGTACTGATGTATCTTTTGACGGGAATTGTTCCGCTTTTGATATCATCTATTATCATTGGTGTTTACTGCATGAATATAGCCAATGAAAAGGTTAGAGAGGGCGAGGTTGAAAAGCTGGAGGCCAGCGCATATCAGGTGGCTGAATACTTTGCTTATGATATTGTAGCTAATGGTGAGGTAGACTACGAGGAGTACGCAGATCATGAGTACATCCAGTCACTTCAGAAGATGGATATAGAGCTTACGCTGTTTCATAATGATATAAGATTTATGTCATCACTGAAGAATGCTGATGGTTCTTACAATGAGGGAACAGCTGCGAATGCCGATATCTGGGCTACAGTTAAGCAGGGAAATACCTACACATCACAGACAGTAAGTATCGGTGGAAAGAACTACTTCGTATTCTATGTACCTATCTATGGCGATGAGGCGAAGACCTACGTTTGGGGAATGGCATTTGCCGGAATTCCTTCTGCAGATGTGGAGGAGATGGTACAGAATACACGCACTCAGGTGTTTATCATTGTGATACTGGCAGTACTTATTTTCTCAGCTATTTTGGCTGCTGTTTCACTGATCGTTTCAAAGGCATTAAAGAAGGTTCAGGCGAATATTGTGAATCTTTCAGAGGGTGATATTCACAGCGCCTCAGAAGTGAAGTCCATCTGTAAGGAATTTAATGAAATCGGAGCAGCTGTTTGTGATTTGCAGGAAAAGCTTGATACGGTAGTATCTCAGATTCAAAGCACTTCCAATGAGCTGGGTTCTTCAGTAAGAAATGTTAAGGATCTTTCTACTAACAGCTCAGAGGGTGCGAACCAGATTTCAGAGGCTGCCAATGAGCTTTCTAACACAGCGCAGTCTATGGCTGAAAGCGTGCAGGAGGCTAATTCGGCTATTCTTTCTATCGGCGAGTCTATAGGTTCTATTTCAGAGGCTGCTGCGCAGGCGTCAGATCGCGCACAGGTTATGAAGCAGGAAAATGATTCGGCTCTTGAGAAGATTGCCAGTGTAAATGAGAGTAATGTTCGTTCAGTCTCTATTATTTCGAACATTCATGAGCAGGTACAGCTTTGTACAGAGGCTGTTACCAAGATTATGACCGCATCCAGTGTGATCGCGAGCATCGCTGGTCAGACTAATCTTTTAGCTTTAAATGCTTCTATCGAGGCAGCCAGAGCCGGTGAATCAGGTAAGGGCTTTGCAGTGGTAGCTGAGAATATCAGAGAACTTGCAGAGCAGAGTAACCAGTCTGCTTCCGAGATCGATGTTTCTGTTCAGGATGTTGTGGCTAAGGTTAAGGCATGTACTCAGCTGGCAGATACTGCTCAGAATGATATTCTTGCACAGCAGGCGCTTGTAGAAAATGTTTCTTCGAGCATGCAGAATCTTAAGTCTCTTGTGGAGGAAGTGGTTGGCGATATCGATGCTGTTAACAGTGAGGCTGCACAGCTCGATCAGGCTAAGAACAGTGTTGTTATGAGTATTACAGACCTCAGTGCTATTTCAGAGGAGAATGCCGCTTCAGCTCAGGAGGTTACAGCTAATGTAGAGTCTATCGCCAGCGGTGTGGCAGGCACAGTAGATGAGGCTGGTATCATGGATAACATGGCTATCGACCTTAATAACCAGATGAAGTTCTTTAAGTAGTTTTTGTATTATTAGTGTTTAAATATAGTACGTATCAAGCGGTGTCACATATGAAATGTGAGGCCGCTTTTTCATGTGTTTTTTTGAAAAGTTGTTGACAAAAGAAATATTAGTGATATCATAATGATATCAGATAAATTTCATAATTCTTGTGTGTTGTTTGGAGGTAATGATTATGGAAGAAAAGCTTTATAGAACTAAAAAGAACGGAATGGCTGCGCTGTTATTGATAACTTTGGCACTAGTTTCATCAGTCGTAATAGCTATAGTCGGTGGGATGTTAATTTCTGAATACGCAGTAGGTTTCGGCGTTTGTCTGTTGATATTTGGTATTGTAGCATTTATCGTGTGCTGCGTTTTATATTCAGGACTTAAGGTTTTAAAGCCACAGGAGGCGCTTGTGCTTACCTTGTTCGGTGAGTATAAGGGTACACTACGCGAAGCAGGATTTTATTTCGTGAATCCCTTCTGCAGTGCAGTCAATCCAGCAGCAGGCACAAAGCTGGCTCAGAGCGGAGAGGTATCACATGCAACGAATGTTACATTAAGTGCGAATGGCGCACAGGTGACAGCTGAGAGTCTGAATAAGAAAATCTCACTCAAGGCGATGACGCTTAATAACGGCAGACAGAAGATAAACGACTGCCTTGGAAATCCTGTAGAAATCGGCATTGCTGTTATCTGGAAGGTTACTGACACAGCTAAGGCAGTTTTCAATGTTGACAACTATAAGGAGTATTTGTCGCTTCAGTGTGATTCGGCTCTTAGAAATATCGTTAGAGTTTATCCTTATGATGTGGCTTCAGATGTGGATACCACTGGTGACGGACAGGCCGATGAGGGAAGTCTTCGTGGCTCAGCTGAGATAGTGGCTATGCGCATAAAGGATGAAATTCAGAGCAAGGTCAGTGATGCTGGTCTTGAAATCTTAGAAGCCAGAATTACATATTTGGCGTATGCCCCTGAAATCGCATCTGTTATGCTTCAGCGTCAGCAGGCATCGGCTATTATCGACGCCAGAAAGATGATCGTGGACGGTGCTGTTGGAATGGTAGAAATGGCACTTGATAGGTTAAATGAAAAGCAGCTGGTTGAGCTCGATGAAGAGCGAAAGGCTGCCATGGTTTCCAATCTGCTCGTAGTACTCTGTGGAAATCATGATGCACAGCCTGTAGTGAATTCAGGCAGCCTGTACTAATGGCTGAAAAGAAGCAGGTTCCGCTTCGTCTTTCCGAGAAGCTTTACAACGCTTTGGCAGCATGGGCTGAAGATGATTTCAGATCAGTGAATGGGCAGATAGAGTATTTGCTGACAGAATGTGTAAAGCAGCGGAAGAAGGATGGGAAATATGTGGGCGAGGATATCGATGTACCGCCTAAATTTGATATAGAATAGTTATAATGATTAAGCTCTGACTGGTGTGATTATGTAAATGCCAGTCAGGGCTTTTGGTTTGTCATAGGGGGCGAGCTAATAGCCTAAGGATTTCAGATGCGCTTTTATTCCATCTTCGAGTGAGGTGGAAGGAAGCTTTACACCTGCGTTTTTCAGAGGGGATAAGTCATAGATTCTATGGCATAGGTGTCCCGAATACTCAGGGTGATTTTCGAGATAGCCTTTTAAAGGAATCTCATCTATCTCTAATTCCACGTTTAGGCATTTAGCGATTACTTCATAGTAGCGCCTGTTCTCGACAGCCTCTGGACCTCCGATGCAAAAGATTTTATTATAGGCTTTTTCTTTATCTACGCAGTCGAGCATTGTATTTGCCAAGTCATCCACATAGATAGGCTGAATGAGATACGTTCCCGTGCCCACGAGCTTCAGAGGCTGCTTTTTTAAAATCAGTTCCGGCAGCTCCTGTTGTCTGCTGTTTTCCGGAAAGCATCCTAAGAGAAAGCCTGGGCCATAGATGTGACCTGGTCTGAAGATGGTGATATTCAAGGATGGCTTTGCGTTGGATTTCATGTATGTTTCGAATACCACTTCCATGCGTCTCTTGTTAGCGCCGTAGCTAACCTCGGATTCTTTGCCATCTTCCTCAATGAAGATGCCATCTTCAGTCTGAGGCGTCTTTTTGTGCAGAGGGTGATAGACTGAGTCAGTGGAGATGACGACCAGGCGATTCGTTACCTTTGACAGGACTTCGATATCCTGGGTGGCATGTGTGGCATTCATGCAAATGCAGTCGAATACGACGTCCCAGGTCATGTTTTTCTCAGATATTGCTTTTGAAAAGGATTCATTGTCATTTCTGTCAGCTATGATAGATTCCACACCATCAGGTAGCTTTCTTTGACCTCTTGTCACAGCCCAAACCTTGTATTCTTTTAAAGCAAGTTTAGCCAGAACACTGCTAAGTCCACCGCTTCCGCCTATTATAAGTGCATTCTTCATGTCGCGCCTCCTTGTAAGTACTGCCTTTGGGTCGCTCACTTCGCGAGTGACGCCGTGGCTGGTTTCAGTCATTCTATACTTGTTTCGGTTGTTTTATATCTTATTTCAATCATTCTATACCTTGTTTCGGCGCGATGGCAACTGTTTAGGAAACTTTTTTTGAAACGTTGCTTTTTTAGATATATTTTGGACTTGTGAAATAACTGTTTTAGGCTGCTTTTGTTAAAGCGTTGCTTTTGTGGCAACTTTTAGGCTGAGAAAAGCAACTGTTACATTTACGCATTCTCTTTGCGTTGCTTTCACTGATAATAAAGGTACTGACTGGACACGACCTATGTAATAGCATAGCGCTACCTAGCCCAGGCGCGTGGTCTTAATATCGTACTTGGTGTGGCAAGACCAATTTGGATGTGTTTTTGGTCTTGTAATTCAAAAGTCGAAATAAAGACCATTTTATGTCGCGAATTTGGTCTTTATATTGCATTTGTTGTGACAAGACCAAAACTCACTGTATTTTGGTCTTGAGAGCTCAAGTGGCTTATTAAGACCACGAGTGAGAGATAGCCAACAAACCCAAGGTGGGAGAACGCGTGGCGGGGAGAACACCCAAAAAGCGTTAAAAATGCCGCAACTATGGGCGAAACAAGGGTGGCGCGGAGGATGAGAATATGATATAATTTAGACAATTATGGGGTAATGGACAAATTTTTATGAATGTAGCTAAAGAACACATGGAAAAATACGGAAATGGGCATGTAGAATTCAGACATTTCTTCACTGCGAATCAGATGAAGGTCGAGTTCATAGTAGGTATTGCCTGTCTTGTATATAGCATTATTGGACTCAGCTTTTTGGGACGAAGACTCGTGGTGGAGGAGTCTAATGTCCTATTAGAGTACGGCTTTTTTGGAGCGGTGGCAGTTATAATACTTATAGGCGTAGCCTTATATAGATTCCTGCCATGGAAAAGCGACCATAGCAGGGAGATTTTCGCGTCGCTCATCACTGAGTTTGATATTCTTTTGTACTTTATTTGGGGGTTTGTGGTTATAGATATTTCTGTCAGTGAGGGCAGAACGATTAACTATATTCCTCTTTTGATTGTGTTCGCTATATGTACCACGCTGTTTTATTTGTTCCCAGCGGTATACATATTCTTTTATATCTTTAATGGTACCATAGCCATTCTGTATTTCAGAGTGTTTAATTACATAGATATGGATATGGCTATATTTGTAAATATTCTGATTTTTTCCGGAGTACTTACCGTTATTTCACTTGCCAGATATTTCACTCAAAAAAGGTCTTTTGAATCTGATTGCAAGATTAGAGATCTGTCTAAGGAGCTGGAAGAGCAGCTGGTGATTCTGGATTATGAGAGACAGCGTGCAGATGACGCAAATAGGGCAAAGGGAACATTCCTTACTAATATGTCTCATGAGATAAGAACGCCTATAAATACAGTCTTGGGTCTGGATACCATGATCCTTCGCGAAAGCAAGGAAGCCAATATTAAAAGGTTTGCAAAGGATATTCAGAGTGCGGGTCGAAGTCTGCTTTCACTTATAAATGATATTCTCGACTTTTCCAAGATAGAGTCTGGAAAGATGGAGCTGGTATGTGCTAATTACGAGCTATCTGGAATCATAAATGATGTGGTAAATATGATTCGTCCCAGAGCGCAGGAAAAGGAGCTTGAATTTATCGTCGAGGTGGATGAAGGCACGCCGGATAGACTCTATGGTGATGAGGTCAGAATAAAGCAGGTAATAGTAAACCTTCTTACTAACGCTGTGAAGTATACTCATAAGGGAAGTGTAAAGCTTTCGATTAGCTCTAAGACAGAGGGAAATGTCTCAAGGATAACAGTATCAGTTAAGGATACCGGTATAGGAATTAAAGAAGAGGATATCAGCAAATTAAGCGAGGAATTTGTACGTATAGAGGAGTCCAGAAACAGAAACATCGAGGGAACTGGACTGGGTATGAATATAGTTATTCAGCTGCTTTCTCTTATGGGTTCGAAGATAGAGGTGGAGAGCGTCTACGGTGAGGGCTCTAATTTTCACTTTACGCTAGAGCAGCCTGTCGCCGGGAATAAGCCGATTGGTAAGATAGATGACATTTTAAGCTCATCAGCTGATAATGAGGACTACATGGCTTCATTTATCATTCCTGATGCCAGACTTTTAGTGGTGGATGACAATGCCATGAACAGGAATGTTTTCCTTGAGCTATTAAAGGACCTGGAGTGTAAGATAGATGAGGCAGAGTCTGGTGAGCAGTGCCTTTCTCTCATAAAGGATACTAAATATGACATCATTTTTATGGATCATATGATGCCGGGTATGGATGGTATAGAAACATACAAAGCTATGAAGGAAATGCAGAATCATCCAAACCAGGAGACTCCTGTCATCATACTGACAGCGAATGCTATCAGCGGGGCAAAGGAGGAGTATCTTTCACAGGGCTTTAATGATTATCTTTCAAAGCCTATCGATGTGGATAAGCTGGAAAGTATGATAGGTAGGTTTGTTTCAGCGGATAAGAAGCAGGAGGCCAAAAGGAAGGTAGCTCAGTTAGGTGTGGACAGCGGCTGTGAGCTGGATTTGCCATTCATAGATGGTGTGGACTGGGATGGCGCCATGCTAAAGCTTAGGAGTGAGGATTTGCTTAAAAAGTCTATAGAGTCGTTTATGACTATGTCAGGTCCGGATATGTCCACACTAAAGAAGATGTATCAGGATATTTCGACCTCGAGTGATGAGAATGCCTTTGAAGCATACAGAATCAAGGTTCATTCTATGAAATCAAATGCGGCTACCATAGGTGCATATCATGTGGCTGGTCTGGCAAAGTTCTTAGAGTATGCTGCCAGAGATATGGATAGAAAAACCATAGATGAGCTAATGGGCACATTTGAAAAGCAGTGGCAGGCTCTTAGGAGCGCGATAGAGGAAGCTTTTGGGAAGAAAGACACAGAGAGGGAAGATTTAGAGCCTATCTCAGAGGCTGTTCTTACGGAGTGTCTGGATATCCTGGCAGAGGCTATGGAAGAATTCGATATAGATAAAGCAGATGCTGTAATGGAGGAGTTTAGTGAGTATTCATTTCCAGATGGACAGAGACAGCTGATAGAGAATTTAAATGTGGCTGTTATGAACATGGATGCAGATGAGTGCCTACATACGATAGAGGAAATTAAAAGGTTAATTTAGTGCGGGAGTAGAGGACTATGGAAAAGCTACTTATAGCTGGTGTGACAGATGATTTTTCAAAGCAGGTTAAGAGAGTTTTAAGCAAATTCTATGAGGTTATAGAGTGTGAGTTTCATGAGAAAACCATAGAAAGAAATGTAAGGCTTCACAGCCCTAGACTATTTGTAGGCTTTAGTGACAATGCGAATTATGGCACTTTGTATAAGAATCTGAGGGAAAGCTTTTCGGGAATGGGCATAGTGATTGTATGCGAGTCAAATGTGGTGGAGCTTCAAATGCTTTTCATTCCAGGCTTTATAGTGTTAAATCAGCCGCTTAGCACAGATGATATTCTGGATGCGCTCGAGGAGATGAAGCTGGAGACGGAGTCCATGAAGGTTATGAAGCGTATTCTGACCGTGGATGACAATTCCATGATACTTAGAAACGTTAAGGAAATTCTTGGAAACGATTATGAGGTCGCGGTGGCTCCATCAGGGAAGAAGGCCTTTGAGATTCTCGAAAAGAAGATTTATGATTTAGTACTTTTAGACTATGAAATGCCAGAGATGAGTGGTTTGGAGATTTTTAGAAAAATAAAGAAAACTCCTGCCTTTAAAGATATTCCAGTAATATTTTTAACAGGTGTGCAGGAACGTGACAGAATCATGGAAGTGGTGGAGCTGAAGCCGGCTGGATATATATTAAAGCCATTAGATTCCAAGCAGTTAAGAATTCGAGTGCGCGAAACAATAGGCGAATAGCAGGATTAAAATGAAGATTAGAAAAAGACTAGCGAAATTAACTATATTAACAGGTATTATGCTTCTTTTGGGAGGCTGCAGCGGTGTGAAAAAAGAGCTTCCAGAGGTGAATATTTCGCTTTGGTGTGATGAGCGAAATGTGGAACTCCTTAACGAGCAGTTAGCGGAGTTTTCCAAGCTGCATGAAAATGAGGCTAGATTCGAATTCTCTGTCAGTATAGAGGGCGAGGATACCTGTAAAGAGGTGGTGCTTACAGACCCTAAGGCAGCTGCGGATATTTACGTGTTCGCAGATGATCAGTTTGATGAGCTGTATAGGAATAATGCACTGTTAAAGCACACAAGGTATCAGGATGAAATCACCTCGAATGTGGGAGGTGAGAGCTCTGGTGCCATGCAGGCGGTCACCCGGGATGGAGAGATATTTGCTGTACCTGTGACTGCAGGAAATGGATATTTTTTGTATTATAATAAGGCCTACATAAGCGACACAGAGGCAAAGACCTTAGATGGTATTTTGGAGGCAGCCAAGAAGAATAATAAGAAATTTGCCATGGATTTCACCAGCGGCTGGTATATATATTCATTCTTTAAGGGCGCCGGTCTGGAGGTTAGCGACAAATGCACCTGGAATGCGACAGATACAAAATACAAGGGTGTGGATGTAGCAGAGGCTATGCTTAAAATAGCTATGCATGATGGCTTCTTTAGCTGCGCGGATGATGGCTTTGTGACAGGCGTGGAGGATGGAACCGTGATCGCTGGTGTAAATGGAGCTTGGAATGCCAGTAAGGTGGAGGCTGCCTGGGGTGAAAACTATGCTGCGACTCTTTTGCCTACATACACCATAGTGAATGATCAACTTCAAATGTGCAGCTTTACAGGCTACAAGCTCATGGGTATAAATGCGTACACTGCATATCCTGAGTATTGCATGGAGCTGGTACATTTTCTTACGAATGAGGAAAATCAGCTCAAAAGATTTAAAACTACCGGAGAGTGTCCAGCGAATCTTAAGGCGGCAGCGGACGAAGAGGTAATGAGCTCGCCGGCTGTTTCGGCTTTGGCGCTTCAGTCAAAATATGGCTATGTACAGTCTGTGGCGGAGCCGTATTGGGCAGCTTCGAGTAAATTTGGAATAATCATCGCTTCTGGAAACCGTGATAATAGAGATCTTCAGGAGCTTCTGGATGATACGAAAAAGAGTATAGAGACTAAAGACTGAAGCAAGGTAAAGGGTAATGGAAATAAAGACAGATAAGCTGATAAAACAAAACTCAAAGCTTAAGATGACCAGCAGAATGAGAAGCCTGATAGTAGAGCTCTCACTGATAGGTTTACTTAGCATTGTCTTTATTATCTCTGTATACAGCAGTATTACTAACAATTACTCTAGGATTACAAATGAAATCTATTTGGATGTGGAGAATATGAATGCGCTAAACCAAAGTCTGTATCAGCATCAGGCTCTGGTTTTTGAGCACATAGTCGCATCCAGCGCGGAAAGAAAGAATGCGCTAGAAGCCAAAACGGATGAGCTCGAGAGTCAGATGCGCACGCTTTTATCTAAATTCAATGAATCTACGAACGGAAGTAAGTACGAGGTGTACTATCATAATATTTACTCTGGAATAGTAGGATATCTGAAGAATGTAGATATTATTTTCGATTTCAGTCGAAATGGTGAAGTGGAAACTGCGCAGTATTACATGGAAAATGTTCTCGAGGACTTCCTAAATACTGTAAATGAGAATGTTCAGACGATGGATGACATCACAAAGCAGGACATGAGGGCTGCTAAGGAGCAGATGGATTCAAAGGCTGATTTTCTAAGGCTTGTATCCACCGTTTTGTTAGTGGTTTTAATCGTATTTTCAGTATTGGCTCAGATTATAGGCTTTCGTGTATCTAATCTAATGGTAAACTTTGACGCGGTGACTGGAATTATGAATTACAGCCACTTCCTGGAAAATCTGGAAAAGCTTGATAAAAATGGAGAGCTTACTGGGCGTACCATAATGGCTATTAATATTAAGGGTTTCCAGTATATAAACCAAAGAATAGGAATCGAAAACGGTGATTTGGTACTTAGGGAGTACGCTAGAGCGCTTAAGGAAAAGTTAGGTGAGGCTGGGTTCATTGCCAGATCAAATGGCGATGGCTTCATGGTGTGTGAGTCGAGTGAAAAGCGAAATGAACTTTTGGAGTTCTTTTCTAATGTTGAAATCAGCTTTATATCAGCAAATGTAGATGAGCTGCTTGAGACAAATAAGACCATTAATGTGGTGATTCCTGCCAGAATTGGCTACTACATAGTAGAGGAGAACATACCTCCGATTAAGGCTATAGAGAATGCTACCATGGCGCTTAAGGTTACCAGAAATACCGAATTTAGCGATACCATACGCTATGATGAAGCTATGCTTGAGCAGGAGATAAGCAGAACTCAGATTATTCATGAGTTTGGAAATGCATTGGAAAATAAGGATTTTTTGGTTTACTACCAGCCTAAGATAAACCTAAAGGAAAAAAGGCTGTGCGGAGCAGAGGCTTTAGTGCGATGGTTTAGAAATGATACTATCATTCCGCCGCAGCAGTTTATACCAGTTCTCGAGCAGGAGGGTAATATATCTGAGCTGGATTTCTATGTGTTTGAGATGGTATGTAAGGCATTAAAATACTGGAAGGAAAAGGGATATGATTTAGTTCCAGTGTCTGTGAATTTTTCTAAGGTTAATCACAGCTTTAGAATGGCTGCAAAACGCATCATTGATACGATAGACAGGTATCAGATAGATGGGAAACTGATAGAAATCGAGCTTACCGAGTCAGAAGATTATGATGATTTGGAGGCGCTGAGTGAGTTTATCGAAACCCTTAGGAGTGCTAATATAGGTGTGTCTGTAGATGAGTTTGGCATAGGCTATTCATCGCTTTGGGCGATAAAGGATTTAGATGTAAACACCATAAAGCTGAGTAAAGCCTTTGTTAATGGCATAAGGGATGACGGTGAAAATAGTAAGGAAGAGGTACTTATTAGAAACATCGTTAGTATGATGCGTGACATGAATAAAAATGTGGTTTGTATAGGTGTAGAAACGCTGATGCAGGCTGACTTTATAAAGGATGCAGGGTGCTTTTTGGCACAGGGCTTTTTATATGACAGACCTTTGCAGCCAGAGGAGTTCGAGGACAGACTGAAAAGACCTAATTACTAAACGCTAGCGGAATGGAGAATTAAGTGATATACAATATTCATTATGATATATGTGCCATCTTAATATCGTTTTTCTCGATTATCTTTACCTTGGCCAAGAAGGGCTTTCGTCAAAGGCAGACTGTAATTCTTTACGGTTTATTTTGCATAACATTTGGTGCAGCAGTTTTGGATATAATGAGTGCGGCAGCTAACTCTTATATAAACTACTGGAGTGATTCGGCCAGATATTCACTGAATTATGGCTACCTGGCATTTCAGAATATAATGCCATATCTGGTGTGCTGCTATGTAGTGTATGTGGTTGGCTTAACCTATAGGCTCGGCAGAAAGCAGGTGGAGAGACTGTTCATTCTTCTTGCTATTCCATGGGGGCTTTGCATCCTTCTTTTGGCTACGAATCCATTCACACATAGTGTTTTTTACTTCGATGAGAACACAGTGTACAGACATGGCTTTGCTATGTATATCCTGTATGCTCTGGCTATATTGTATTTGGCATATTCCTTCTATCTGCTTATCAGATATGGACATAGGGCAGTGCATGCTACTAAGATCATGATAATGATTTTAGAGATTGCGACCGTTATAGCTATCATTCTTCAGATGATATTAGATGGTGTTCTTTTACAGCTTTTCGTAGAAAGTCTGTGTCTGCTGGGACTTCTTGTCACAGTGGAAAATGAGTCGGAAATCGTAGAACAGATTACGACCTGCTATAATAGAACCAGATTTACCAGAGACTGTGCGCTGGGTCTAGAGACAAAGGCAAGGTTTGAGGTAATCCTTATTAGAATACCTGCTCTTAGTGTATATACAGCTTCTATGGGTATAGATGAGGTAAATAAGGTTATGCGTGCTGTGGGAAAATGGTTTCGCGACAGCATAAAAAAGTCTGAGGTATATTACTGTGATGGAGGCTGCTTCACCATTATCTGCGATAAAAGTGACGATAGCAGCACCTTGGAGCCTTTCATCAGAAAAAGATTCTTAGAGAGCTTTACGGTGGGTAATACCTCTATAAGGTTTAGACCGTCTGTAAGCCACATAACTGCAGGAGTGGATTTCGATACCATCGAGCAGCTCATGCTTTGGATAGATGGCTCAGATGAGCAGCTTATGGATGAGCGCGCAGCATCCTCTGCAGGCGTTAGAATCACAGACTATAAAAAGGAGCTTATAATGCAGCGCGCCATAGAGCGAGCGCTTTCCTTCGATGAATTCGAGGTAATGTATCAGCCTATTTGGAATGCGAGGACGAATATTATCTCTGATGCAGAGGCTCTGGTTCGCTTATACGATGATGCAGATGGTCTTATTTCGCCAGAGGATTTTATTCCGTTTTCAGAAAAGCGCGGATATATCGTGGAGATAGGAGAATATGTTTTTGAATCTGTATGCCGATTTATAGCCACACATGAATTAAAGGCTATTGGAATAGAGCGCATACATATAAATCTTTCGCCGTATCAGTGTATGAATGAGAGACTGGCAGAGCGCTTTGAGGAGATTAGAAATAAATATAATGTGCCTGTTGAGATGATAGTTTTTGAAATCGCAGAGAGCAGTGTAGTGAACAATTTCGCTCTGCTTGAAAAAACAATCAAGCTGCTTCATGAAAAGGGATACAGCTTTGCTCTTGATAACTATGGCAAGGGCAGCATGGATATGACATATCTGTTCCAGCTTCCATTTTCTATTTTAAAGCTGGATAAGCAGTTCCTCTGGAAGGCAGAAGGAAACCTAAAGGCCAGCATCTTCTTTAGCGGAACCATGAGAATGGCTAAGGAGATGAATATGAAGACTGTAGTTTTGGGTGTGGAGGTTCCAGCGCAAAAGACCCTGCTCCAAAACTATGAATGTGATTATCTGCAGGGCTTCTATTATCAGAAGGCGATAGCTTCAGAGCAGTTTTATCGTTATTGTGTAGGGTTTAACTCAAAGGAGTAAATACTTTGAAAGTCATTATTTTTTTATATGCCTGCTGTCTGGTGTTGTCAGTCGCATTTTTGGTGAGATTTATCGCTTCAAAGGAGCACCACAATGTAAATATATATTTAATGCTCTTTTCAGTGGCGATATCCAACGGAGGATATCTGGTGCTTGCTATGGCTGATACTACTTCTGAAGCTATACTGGCAAATAAACTGTCGTATTTTGGCGGAGTATTTACGCCTATGCTGGTCTTTGTCGTAGTATGCGATATCTGTCATATCAGACTTAGCAATACAGTGATAGCTCTTATGCATGTGGTGCAGCTGCTTTTATTTAGTCTGGTATGCTCTATAGGGTATTCTGAAATCTATTATAAGAGTGCTGTCCTTGCGAAGAATTCTCTTGGGATAAGTACTTTGGAAAAGGTATACGGACCTACACATTTTTTATATCCGATTACTATGTATGGCTATTTATTGGCCTGCCTGGTGATGGCTATTATCTCTTTGTTCAGAAGCCATGTAGTGAGCTATAAGAATTTAAATGTGTTTATTATTTCGCTTTTGATAGCTGTCACAGGATATGTACTAGAGAGAGCCTTACACCTGGAGCTTGAGATAGTTCCCTTTGTAAATACTATTGTCATTACGGCGATTGCGGGTCTGTCATATAGAATGAACCGCTACCACATAAATGACAATATTCAAAAGGTTCATGAGGATACAAATGAGGATGCCTACATAGCATTTAATACTAAGCTTGGATATCTAGGCTGTAACCGAACTGCTAGAGAACTGTTTCCAGAAATGGCAGACTATAAGCTGGACCGTGCGATACCTTATTCAGAGAATCTGATTACCAGCAGAATTCTTCCGATGATCTTAGAATACAAGGAAGACAAAACTAAAAACTATAAGAGGTTCGAGTCAGGAACACTTACCTACGACTGCCGAATTAATCCTATCACCAGAGAGGGCAAGACTCTGGTGGGCTACCTTGTGGAGCTTAAAGATGTAACTGAGCAGATCAGAATCCTTGAAATGACGCAGAACTATAACAGGAATCTTGAGAGCGAGGTGCTTGGAAAGACTCAGCGAATCAGAGAGATTCAGGATAGAACCATTCTTGGAATGGCGCAGATGGTAGAGTCTCGCGACCTTAGTACAGGAGGTCACATCAAGAGAACCAGCAGCGTGGTAAATGTATTTGCCAGGGAGTTGTTAAAGTCTAATCTGGGGCTTTCACAGCAGTTTCTTTCTTACGTAGAAAAAAGCGCACCTATGCATGATCTTGGAAAGATAGCTGTCGACGATGAAATACTTCGAAAGCCTGGAAGGTTCACTGATGAAGAGTATGCAAAGATGAAGCAGCATTCCTCTGAGGGAGCTAGAGTAGTACGAGAGATTCTTACCGGTGTGGAGGATGAAGAATTCATGCAGATAGCCGTAAATGTGGCACATTTCCATCATGAAAAGATGGATGGCACTGGTTATCCTAAGGGCTTAAAGGGGGAGGAAATCCCAATGGAGGCTCGTATAATGGCGCTTGCAGATGTATTTGATGCTCTTGTGTCAAAGCGATGTTATAAGGAAGCGTTTACCTATGACAAGGCGTTTTCTATCATAGAGGAATCGGCTGGCAGCCATTTCGACCCTGATTTGGCAAAGGTTTTCCTAAAATGCAGACCTAGACTGGAAGCGTTGTATCAGTCTTTTGAATAAAAGGATTTAATATGAAAAAAGCATTAATAGCTATGAGCGGTGGCGTGGATTCATCGCTGGCAGCTAAGATGATGAAGGATGCAGGCTATGAGTGTATAGGCTGTACCATGAAACTATATGACAATGAGGATGTAGGAGAAAGCCGGTCAAATACCTGCTGCAGCCTAGATGATATAGAGGATGCTAAAAGGGTAGCATATAATGTAGGAATACCTCACTATGTTTTTAACTTTAAGGATGGCTTTAGGGAAAATGTGATAGGCCGTTTCGTCGAGGCTTATGAGTCTGGAAGAACTCCAAATCCGTGCATAGACTGTAATCGTTACATGAAATTCGAGAAGCTTCACGACAGGGCAAAGGAGCTTGGCTGTGATTATGTGGTCACAGGACATTATGCCAGAATCGAAAAAGACGGTGATGAGTATGTGCTTAAAAAGGCTTTGGATGATACCAAAGACCAAAGCTATGTACTTTACAATATGACACAGGAGCTTTTGGCGCACACGCAGTTCCCGCTTGGAGGACTGAAAAAGTCTGAGGTTAGAGCTATAGCCGACGAGAGCAAATTCGTGAATGCGAATAAGCCTGACAGTCAGGATATATGCTTTGTGCCAGATGGTAACTATGGAGCTTTTTTGGAAAGATATACGAAAAAGACCTATCAAAAGGGTGATTTCGTGGACAAGGACGGCAAGTTTCTTGGGACACATGAGGGCATAGTAAAATATACTATAGGTCAGCGAAAGGGACTTGGGATAGCCTTTGGAAAGCCTATATATGTGACAGGTATATGTCCAAAGAATAACACAGTTATATTAGGTGAAAACGAGGAGCTTTTTAATACTACGCTTGTAGCCAGCGAATTTAACTGGATAAGCGGTAAGGCTCCGTCTTTTGACTTTAGATGTAAAGTAAAAATCAGATATCGTCAGGTGGAACAGCCTGCCAGCGTTCATGTTTTAGAGGATGGCAGGGTTAAGATTACATTTGACGAGCCGCAGCGAGCTATTACGCCAGGACAGGCCACGGTGCTTTATGATGGAGATGTGGTACTAGGTGGCGGCAGGATAGACGGACTATATTAGTGGAAGGTGACTGACTTGAATAAGTTTCTTAAGAAAGTAAAATACTCATTGTATTATGCAGGATTAAAAAAGGAAGAATACGATGATATTCTTGACATCTACCTATCTCCTAACAGAGCTATACTTTTAGTGTTTTCTGCTCTCGTGGCATTTGTCACTATGGGCTTTTTAGGCTTCACCTTTCTTACAAATACGCTAATCGAGAGCAGAATAGGATATCTGATGGCTTTTATGATGTCAGTAGGTATCCTGATTTTAGATATATTTTTAGCAAAGGAAAGTCCGAAGCTCCTTGATTTTATAACGCAGCTTTTTGTAATCTCTATATATTTGATGGGGATATTTAATGGCACTAAGGGTGATCCAGATAATACTGCACTTACCTTCATAGTTCTCATTATGGTGCTTCCGATTCTGTTTAATGGAAGGCCTATAGTCATGATAGCGCAGATGGAAATAGCAGTGGTGCTTTTCATTATATGTGTGCTGGTATTTAAGGAACCTAAGGTGTGGATGGTGGATATAGCAAATGCATTCGCCTTCTCGCTCATGAGTGTGATTATGGTGCTGTTTCTATCCAGACTAAGGGCGCAGGGCTGTATAGCTCAGTATAGAAATAGAAAATCGCGATTTGAGCTCGAGGAGGCACTCAAGGTTCAGAAGTCCCAAAATGATATCATGAGTGCGTTAAGCCGAAATTATCTCAATATTTACCTTTGGAATCTGGCTGAGGATACTGCTGTAAGCGTGAAGCTGGATGGGTTTACGACCGCAGGTATGGTAAAGGGACTGTCCTTTTCTTATGCACCTATGTGCGAGAGATATGTAGAAAGCCGAGTGGCTATGAGTGACCAGGTGGAGATGCTTGCGAATATGAAGCGCGAGAATGTCTTAGAGCAGCTTAAGGACAAGCAGGAATACCAGGGGATATACCGCGTCTATGAGGATGGAGGAATTCATCATTTTCAGTTCGTTTATACTAAGACAGAAAACCCTAATTTCGTCCTGGTGGCCTTCCAGAATGTGGACGCTACTATAGGTGAACAGCTTTCACAGAAGAATGCGCTTAGAGAGGCGCTAGATGAGGCACAGGCAGCCAGTGCGGCCAAGACATCGTTTTTATTTAACATGTCTCATGATATAAGAACTCCTATGAATGCTATCATGGGCTTTACGGAGCTGGCTGAAAAGTATAAGAACGACCCAGAGAGACAGAGCGATTACCTGGAGAAGATAAGAAGCTCTGGCGAGGTATTACTTCTGATTCTTAACAATGTTCTGGAGATGGCTCGTATCGAAAAAGGAACAGTGACAGTGGATGAGAGGCCAGGTAACCTGGTGCGAGGTATAAAGGGCATTTTTATACTGTTCGATGAGCAGCTAAAAAAGAAGAATATAACCTTCAAAAGCTCTATAAATGTCACGCATGAATATATATATTTCGATGAAACTAAGACTCGCGAAATATTCATGAACATTTTTTCTAACGCCATAAAATACACCGAGGAGGGTGGCACGGTTACTTCTATTACAGAGGAGCTTCCTTGTGACAGAGATGGTTACGTAACGATAAAGTCTACCATTTCAGATACAGGTATAGGTATGACGGAGGAGTTCCTTGGCAGGATATTTGAAGAGTTTTCACGCGAGAAAAACTCTGAACGAAATGTAATAGAGGGAACAGGACTTGGAATGGCTATTACGAAGCGTTTAGTGGATGTTTTAGGCGGCACTATTACAGTGGAGAGTAAGCTGGGAGAAGGCTCCACCTTTACTGTTATCCTAACGCACAAAATAGCAAAGAAGGATGATGTAACGGTAGCAAAAAAGACTAAAGTACATACAGCTGATTTCTTTGATACACATATTCTTTTGGCAGAGGATAATGACCTTAACGCAGAGATAGCAGTGGAAATGCTAAAAAGCTTTGGCTTTAAGGTGGAAAGAGCAAAGGATGGCAGGGAGTGTGTGGATATTATAACTGAAATGCCAGCAGGTACATTTGATGCGATTCTTATGGATATTCAGATGCCTGTGCTGAATGGCTATGAGGCTACACAGATTATTAGAAATATGCCTGATGCACTAAAGAGGGATATCCCTATAGTAGCTCTCACTGCCAACGCATTCGAGGAGGATAGACGAAATGCCTTTGAGGCTGGAATGAATGCGCATTTGGCGAAGCCTATAGTGGTAGATGATGTGATAAATACTATGGCGAGTATACTTAGCAGCAAAGGTTAGGGCAGGAGTAGAGATATGAGCTTTATAATAAGAGAGGCGTTGGAGTCTGATGCTAAGCGTGTGTGTGAAATATACGGGCAGTATGTGCCTGAGGTTACAGCCACCTTTAACGAGGTAAATCCCAGTGTAGAGGAGTATAGAAAAAAGATTCTGCATGTAAAGGAGAGCTATCCATTTTTCGTGGCTGAGGATGAGACTGGTGAGGTGGTGGGCTTCGTATATGGAAGTCAGCTCAGACCTCATGATGCCTACAGATGGAATGTCGAATCCACGATATATTTAGACAAGGCAGCGCCTAAGAGGATGGGAATCGCATCTAAGCTTTATACTGTATTTAACGATGCTCTTAGGGTGTGTAATTACCAGTATGTCTATGGCGTTATAGTAGATTTAAACGAAGCCAGCATAAAGATGCATGAGAAGCTGGGATTTCAGGAGGTTGGACGCTTTAAGGACGTTGGGTATAAAAATGGACAGTGGCTTGGAATCGTCTGGATGAGTAAATTCATCGGCGAGGAGGGCAAAAAAATAGAGGAGCCTGATATTACAAAGCTCCACTATGAGGATTTTAAAACAGAGCTTTAGAGCATGACCGCTCTATAAAAGATGCGCTTTTCTGTTATGACTATATCCATAGGAACATCCCAGGAATTCACTGGAATCTCTGGCAGTACCTGAAGGTCATATGCGGCAGCGCATTTTATTATGCCGCTTTTTTCGGACAGAAATCTGTCATAAAAGCCCTTTCCAAAGCCCATGCGATGGCAGCTTTCATCGAAGATTAGCCCTGGCGTTATCATAAAGGTCTGATTAAAGGGTATATCTTCGTAGTTATATTTTTCGGAAAAATTAGTGGGCTCCATGACATGAAAGGCGCCTTCCTTTAGCTGGGAGGAAAGGTCAGTTATGCGATAGAATTCCATAGAACCATCGGGATAGGTCTTTGGAAAAAAGAGGGGAAAGTCATCTGCTAAAAGCTTTTCATAGGTGCTTATCAGCTTTATCTCATCGGAAAGAGGGTAATAGCAAAGCACGGCCTTTGAGCGGTTAAAATCCTCTTTAAAAAGCTCGTAGAGCCTTAGGTTTATTATCTCATCGGTGGCGCCCTTTTCTATAGGGTTTAGCTGTCTTCTTTTTTCTGAAATGGTTTTTCTTGCGTTTTTCATGGATTTTCGATTATAATGCGTTTGGATTTAAATGCTAGTTTGAGAGGTGTAAAAATGGAAAAACAAATGCGTGCAGTAGGTATAAAAATGAATATCATGATGGGCTTTACCATGAGCCTTATTTTATCCTTAGTGGGAACGTTACTTAGCGGACATTTCACTGTGCCATCATGGATAGTTTCGTTTTGTATATCGTTTGTAATATCTTTGATAATAGGGGTTTTAGTGCCTATTAAAAGAGTGGGAGATGCAGCCTGCGCTAAGTGCAAGGTGAATCCGCAGAGCATGAAGGGAAATCTGGTAAGCGGATGTGTGTCTGATCTTATTTACACACCTATTATCACTATAGTCATGGTGGTAGTGATGGTAAATAATGCCTTAAAGCATATTCCAGAGAACGTGCCGGCGAGCGCCAGACCATCCATAGCAAAGGAGCTGCCTCTTTCGCTCATCGTGTGTCTCGTCGTAGGCTACATCGTAATCATTATTATACAGCCTGTTTTCTTAAAGCTTCTTATGAAGGGTACTAAAAGAAATCAGGACTAGTGCTCGATAGCGATAGGAATGTTAGGGTCATAGGTAGGCAGATGTATAAGGTCAAGCTTAAATGCGTTGGCCTTATATTTTTTGTCTATAAGAGCCTTGTGCTCCATGTTTTCTATATGTCCAGTTCTTATATATTCATCCATCTCAGCGTAGGTGAAGCCTAGATTATCCTCATCAGTTTTTCCGCAAAGTCCATCAGAAGGAGCCTTCTCCACGAGGTCGATAGGAAGACCTAGAAAGCGTCCCATAGCTCTTACCTCTGTGACAGTCAGCTTTCCAAGTGGAGAGAAGGAGCCGGAGTAGTCTCCGTAAAGGGTAGAGTAGCCCACGTGATCCTCTGAGAGGTTACAGGTGTTGGCCACCATTCCATTCGTGCTTTGAGCCACGGCGTAAAGTGTGGTCATTCTGATTCTAGGAGCTATGTTTATTCTGGTTTGCTCTGAGATTTCAATGCTATCCCAATCATCAGTCTTATTACCTAGCTGACCATTTTTTATGGAGCTGACGATTCCGTCATAGGCATCCTTTATATTTGCCTCCACATAGCGTATTCCCAGAAAATTAACTATCTTTCTTGAATCCTCTATATCTGCCTGTGTGCCGTTTGGCATTAATACGCCGATTACTCTGTCTTTTCCAAGAGCCCTTGTGCAAAGGGCTGCGACTAAGGTAGAATCCTTTCCACCTGAGATACCAACGACGGCTGATGCAGTAGGATTAACCCTGTCAAACCAGTCCTTTATCCAAAGAACACACTCATTAGTGACTCTTTCCACATCGAAATTCATAAGCTTACCCCTTTCGTTAAAACTTAATCTTCTTTCCAACAAATGTAACAGTAGGACCTAAAAGTATGGCCATAAGTATGGTTCCAATCTGAAATGGACCACCTAAAAGCAAACCGATAAGTATGGCGGTAAAGTCATATATTATTCTGATGACTGTAAAGGATACCTTTGGAAGTCGCTCATTTATGATGAGCGGGATGGCATCATACGGAGAAACACCTAAATCGCCATTCATATAGGTGGCTGCGGCTACGATGAAAAACACTAAAGCAGGCAGAAGAACGACATATCTGACTGTCTGCGATTCAAAGTAATCTAAAATGTGGAGCTTAGCCCAAATCCATGTAAAGAAATCGAAGGAGTAGCCTACCAAAATCATGTTAAAGACAGTGCCAAAGCCTATCTTATCCATGCCAAAGATTATTACAAATATAAACACTAGGGTGTTAAAGAGCGCCTGCCAGTTTCCAAGTGACCAGTGAATGTTCGTGGCGATGGTGAGATTCATGAAGGTATAAGGGTCTGTACCCAGGGTGCAGGGAACTAAAAAGCTAAGACCCAAACCCATACAGATGACAGCGATAAGAACTGTGATAATGCGCTTAGCAAGGTGTTCCTTTTTGTAAATATAGGATATATCGATCTTTTTCATACAAACTCCAGTTTATTCTATAAAAATTGTATGTATTATAAGAAATTTAGTGGAAAGATTCAATCTTTTTTATTGATAGAGCTGGAGTTTATATGGTAAAATATAAGCTAGTTTTTTATAGACTTTTTTAGGTGATTTATAGTGAAAAGAGTAAGATTTTTTACAATTTTCATATTGATAGCGATGCTTGCACTCACAGGCTGTGATGTGTCAGAGGTCGAAGGGATGATAGATGATATCTCAAAGGCTGCTGTCGCTGATGCCAAGGGAAATTCCAGCGGGCCATTGTTCGGGGATGTTAAGAAGAAGGATTCCTCTGGGGAGAAGCCAAAGAAGACTTCGACAGATGGTTCTGGGAGTGGATCAGCTTCTGAGAGTGGAAGCGGACTTAGAGGCAGCACAAGAAAAGTTTTAATCCCGTCGGCTCCTGGTCTTACCACTTATGGAAATGCGGATGTGCTCATAGATGCATCGAATACGAAGGATGGCTATTTTATGCTCAGCTATAATGGCTCTTCCTCGAAGGTAAGAATGCTGATTCAGACACCGAAAGGAAACCAGTATAACTACTTGGTTAATAGGTCTGGTGACTATGAGGCGTATCCATTTTCTGAAGGAAATGGCTCCTATGACATCGGAGTATACGAGGTCATAAGTGGAAATGAATATGCGGTCGCATACCAGACTGTCATAGATGTCTCCATGAATGATACGACGAAGGCTTTTTTGTATCCGAATATGTACTGTAATTTTAACGACGGTACAAAGGCTATAGCAAAAGGCGAGAGCCTGGCGGCTAAGGCAGATGATGATTTGGGCGTGGTGAGTGCGGTATATCATTATGTGGCGACTAATGTCAAGTATGACAGCCAAAAGGCTGCTACCGTAGAGAATGATTATAAGCCTACCGTGGATACGACCTTAAACTCTAACACCGGCATTTGCTTCGACTATGCGTCGCTGATGGCCTGCATGCTTAGAACTCAGGGTATACCTACTAGAATCGAGGTGGGATATGCAGGCACAGAGTACCATGCATGGATAGGCGTATATATAGAGGGCACGGGCTGGATAGATGATATCATCACATTTGACGGAAAAAAATGGACGCTGATGGATCCTACGCTGGCCAGCTATGCGGATAAGTCCACTATAAAAAAGAACTGGAATGCAGGAAGTTCGTACTATCAGATTAAGTATAAATATTAGGTTTGAGGTAAACTTATGAGTAATACAAAGAAATTGAAGTCAGAAGAGTTACACGCATTTTCCGATGAGCTGGGAATGATGCTTAGCAGCGGTCTTCCGATGGTGCAGGCGCTGACCATGATGGTGGATGAAAGCGGAAGCAAGGAAGAGCATGACCTCCTTCAGAAGATGCTGGACAGCTACTACGAAAAGTATTCTTTAGCGCATGCTATAGAGGAATCTGGTGTATTTCCTATCTACTACGAGGACATGATTCAGATGGGTGAGAACACTGGTAATCTGGATAATGTGCTCGAAAGACTGGCTGCGCATTATAAGCGTGAAATCGCTATAAATTCCGCTATTAAGTCGGCAGTCTCATATCCGCTTATGATGGTGGCTATGATGCTTGTTATTATCATAGTTCTCACGACTAAGATTATGCCTATCTTCGAGAGAGTGTTTAATCAGCTGGGTGCGACCATGAGCGGTGTGTCAGCTGGAATTCTTGGTGTAGGAAACTTTCTTAACAGATTTGGACTGTTGATTCTTGTTTTGCTTGTGTTTGTGGGTGTTCTTCTTTTTGTGAGATTCAGCGGGATAAAGGGTAAGGAGAGGCTTGCGAAATTTGCCTGCCATTTTAAGACCTTTAAGTCGATCTCAGACGATTTGGCCATCAGCAGATTTGCTTCCTCTATGGCGATGACACTTTCATCTGGTATGGATATTATGCAGGCTATAGAGGTATCAGGCGGTATAGCTAAGGCTCCTGGCTTCGGACAAAAGGTCACCAAATGTAAAGAGATTTACCAGGAGACTATGGATACAGCAGAGGCTTTCTCGAAATCAGGTATATTTACTGGTCTGTATGGACATATAGCTGTCTATGCAGCTAAGTCTGGTAATACAGAGCAGGTTTTGGATAAGGTGGCTGATACCTATGAGGGTCAGGCAGACCAGAAGATAGCTGATCTTATAGCTGTAGTAGAGCCTACCATGGTTATAATGCTTTCTGTTATCGTAGGTTTGATTTTGCTTTCAGTAATGCTTCCACTTCTAAATATTATGTCGGGGATGTTTTAATGGCTAATGTGTATAAAAAGAAGAAAAGCTTTGTAAAGGGACCGCTTATAACTGCGATTCTGTTTACAGGTATACTGATCCTCTTTCTTACGGCTACTTCATTTATCACAGAAGGAGATGACCGTCAGCAGAGAGAGGCTTTGCAAAAGGCTATAGATTCCAGCCTTCTGCAGTGCTATTGCATAGAGGGAAGATACCCGCCGAATTTTGATTATTTGGCTAACAACTATGGCATTTTATATGACAAGAAAAAGTATCGTGTGGATTATACCGTCTTTGGTACGAATATGAAGCCAGAGATTTTCATTATAGATTTGGGGAATGCTAATGAATAGAAAAACACACAGCATGGACTTTCTGTTTTTGCTCATCATATTCTTTTTCTTTACCTTCAGTGGAGTGAGTGTTCTGATTTTGGCATCGGGTGCTTATGGAAGAGTAGTAGAGCGGGCAGAAATTACCAGAGACGAACGTGCAGCAGTCGCTTATATCAGAGAGGCTGTCAGACAAAATGATAAGCAAGGCATAGTTTCATATCGCAAATTCGATGGAGTAGATGCTATACATTTCGACCTCGAGGGTGAGTATGAAAGATATTTATATTGCTATGATGGAGCATTAAGAGAGCTATTTACTAAGAAGGGCTCAGGGGTGGGCGCATCTGCGGGAAAGGATGTACTCCCACTCGATGAGATGACCATAAAGAAACGTGGCAGTCTTATGACCATAGATATGATAAAGGGCGATGAGACGGTAGAGCTTGATATAAATATTATGAGTGTTAGGAAGTAGTATGTACGAGAAGAAGGGAAATGGCTCGAGGTTATTTTTAACTGAGCTAATGTTTTCAATACTGTTTTTCATATTGATCGTAACGGTATGCTCTCAGCTTATAGTGAAGGCACATTTGCTGAGTCTGCAGTCCTCGAAGCTTACACAGGCTGTAAATGTCTGCGAGAATGTGGCTGAAAAGTTCTTATCAGGAGCGGACGCGGAGTATCCACTGTTTTTGGACGAGAATTTCAAAGAGGGTGGAGACAAGTATGAACTGGTCTGCATTGTGACAAATGAGGGTAGATACGAAAAGATACACATAGTTCTGACGGAAGTCGAAAAGGATTATGTACTGTACGATTTATATACAGGTAGATTGGCGAGACGATGAATAAGAAGGACACACATGAAAAAAAGAATATTTCGGTGGTAAACATCGGAACCTCATCCATGGTGGTGATTTTGGTCGGACTTTGTTTTACTGTTCTGACTGCGCTCACAGTCAGCTCTGCGAGAAATGATTATGTGCTCTCGAAAAGGCTGGCAGACCATACCTTTAATTACTACCAGGCACTTGGGAATGTCCAGGCAAAGATAGCAGCCGATCATATTTTGGATGATAATCTGGCAGTGCAGATAGAGGATGAGCTGTGGCTCTGCGTGGATGTGGAGGATGGAAAGATAGTTAACTGCTTTGAGATAAACAATTCGGACTGGGAGGCTGACAACAGGCTTCCGCTCTTCATGGATTAAAAGGGAGGACATGAATATGGGACAGATGGAAGACTACTTAAAGGAAGCCGTAAATGTGTATGGGGCTTCTGATATATTCGTAGTAGCAGGTCGTGAGATTTCATTTAGAATACATGATTTGGTACAGAGCCGTACAGAGGCTTCGCTTAAGGCAGGTGAGATGAAGGTTTCACCTAAGCTTTTCGACAAGGAGGTGAATGAGCTCGTAGATGAGATTTATCAGATAGCAGGAAGAGACAAGACTCACTTTAACGAGACTGGTGATGACGATTTCTCATTTGCACTTCGCGGTGTATCGAGATTTCGTGTAAATGCCTACAGACAGCGTGGTACACAGGCTGCTGTTATCCGTGTAATCAGATTCGATCTGCCTGATTACAGAGACCTTGGAATTCCAGAGTCTGTTATCGAGCTTGCTGACGAGCAAAAGGGTATGGTTCTCGTAACCGGACCTGCAGGAAGCGGTAAGTCTACCACCCTGGCATGTATAGTGGATGCCATAAATAAGAATTATAATAAGCACATTATCACTCTTGAGGATCCTGTAGAGTTCCTTCACAGGCATGATAAATCTGTTATCTCACAGCGTGAGGTACGCCTTGATACAGAAAACTATGTGACAGCTCTTCGTGCATCGCTTAGACAGAGCCCGGACGTAATTCTTCTTGGAGAGATGCGTGATACTGAGACTATCTCTACAGCCATGACTGCGGCAGAGACAGGACATTTGGTGCTTTCTACCTTACATACTATAGGAGCTGCGAATACTATAGACCGTGTCATCGATTCATTCCCAGCAGCCCAGCAGCATCAGATATCGTTACAGTTTTCTATGGTTATCTCGGCTGTAGTTTCTATGCAGCTCGTACCTACTGTAGACGGAAGACTGGCAGCTGCATTTGAGATTATGAAAGCGAATCCAGCTATCAGAAACATGATTCGAGAGAACAAGATTCCTCAGATCGAGGGTCAGCTCTACGGCTCAGATACACCAGATATGCTTTCTATGGATACTTCTTTGTTTAAGCTGTATAAAGAGGGCGTTATTTCAGACAAGACTGCGCTTGAATTTGCGAGCAAGCCTGAGATGCTTTCAAGAAAGCTGTAATGGGTTTTGGCTTGCTAGGAGGCTTGAAGATGAAAAATAAAAAGAAAATAATAGGTATAATAGCGGCTGTTATCGTGGTAGTACTGCTGGTGGTGGATATTCTGGGTGCGAATTATCTGGTATCCTTCGCAGTGGGCAGAACCACATCAGGCGGGGCATCTGTGGCACCTCCATCGGTGACCTCCGATGCGACTAAGGATGTGGTATCAGCGAACAGAAAGGCTATAAATGATGCTACCAAGGAGTGGTACGATTCACTTGATAGAAAAAAGGAAGGCATAAAGTCAGATGATGGACTAAACCTGGTGGCTGAGAGCGTGGTGACTGATGAAGATAGTCACAAGTGGGCTATATTAATTCATGGCTACACTGGAAGACATGATCACATGTGGAACTACGGAAGATTTTATTCAGAGCAGGGCTTTAATCTTCTCTTGCCTGATATGAGAGGCCATGGAGAGAGTGATGGAGATTACATCACTATGGGCTGGCTCGATAAGGGCGATGTAGTAAAGTGGATTAATCTCATAGTAGAAAGGGATTCTCAGGCAGAGATTATTCTTCATGGTGTTTCTATGGGTGGAGGAACAGTCATGATGACTTCTGGTGAGGATCTCCCATCCAATGTAAAGGCTATCGTGGAGGACTGCGGTTACACATCTGTATGGGATATTTTTTCAGATGAGATGAAGGCATTGTTTAACCTTCCAGACTTCCCACTTTTACATACAGCCAGCGTGATTTGTAAGATCAGAGCAGGCTATAACTTTAGAGAGGCGTCATCACTTGACCAGCTGGCTAAGGCAAAGGTACCTATTCTGTTTTTACATGGCGGTGAGGATAACTTTGTTCACACGGACATGGTTTACAAGAACTATGAGGCATGTCCTACGAAAAAGGATATGATGATTATTCCAAATGCTGGACATGGCGAAGCATATTACTATGATCCAGAGGGCTATACTGGTAAGATATTTGAGTTTTTAGGAGATATTCTTTAAGCATCATGGGTGAGACTATCGTTAAAAGAAAGATATTATCTAACAAGTTTTATTTATACCTGACGGAGTTTTTTTCAGGTATGTCACTTATGGCTGTGGAGCTCGGAGCGAGCAGGCTTTTAGCACCATATTTCAGTTCGTCGCAGATAGTATGGACTATTATCATAGGAACTATCATGATAGCGATGGCTCTTGGAAATATATATGGTGGACGAAGCGCGGACAAGAATCCCAATCCAGACAAGCTGTACGGAAGAATCATTATAGCCGCATGCTGGATAGCGCTGATTCCTGTGCTTGGTAAGTATATAGTCATCGGTATTTCAGCGGTACTTATTTTTTCTGTAAATCAGAACTTTCTTATATGGGCTGCATTTGCTGCCTGTATGATTATCTTTGTATTTCCGCTTTTCTTACTCGGAACAGTGACTCCTTCTTTGGTTAAGTACACAGTGTCCGATTTGGAGGACAGCGGAAAGACTGTGGGAATGCTGAATGCATCTAACACTATAGGTTCCATTATAGGTACCTTTGTGCCTACCTTTGTGACCATTCCGGCGGTGGGAACCTCGATTACCTTTTTAGTTTTCTCAGGTATTCTGCTTCTTCTTTCTGTGATATATTTCGCAAGTGGGAGAGTAAAGTCTGTGAGTGCCATAGCGGGTGCGATAGTATTCTTGTTTGCCTGCATTTTCGGACATTCCGACAGCTTTGCCTTCTGGGAGAATGACCTTACCTACGAGGGTGAGTCCATATATAACTACCTTCAGGTGAAAGAGGATTCTTCGTCAGTTTATCTATCGACCAATGTTTTATTTGGAGTTCAGTCTGTATATGAAAAAGCGGAGCGATTGACGGGCATGTATTACGACTATGCTATGGCGGCACCGCTCATGGCTGGTATAAACGAGAAGGATGAGCTGGATGTTTTAGTGCTTGGCATGGGTACCGGTACATTTGCTACGCAGTGCGAAAGATATTTTGGCTCGGATACTAAGCTTAATATCACGGGCGTGGAGATAGATGAGGATATCACGAAGCTTTCCAGAGAATATTTTCATTTAGATGAGCAGATTCCGGTTATAACCTACGATGGCAGGGCATATCTGAACGTTATCGAGGACAAATTTGACGTGATAATGGTGGATGCGTATCAGGATATAACGATACCTTTTCAGATGTCCTCTGTGGAATTTTTTAGTCTGGTGAGAGATCATTTAAATCCTGATGGTGTGATGGTGGTAAACCTAAATATGCGAAGCAATGAAGAGGGAGATATAAACCAGTATCTTTGTGATACTATTGCCTCTGTATTTCCAAATGTCTATACAGCAGATGTAGCATATAATACTAATCGAGAACTGTTTGCATCCATGAATTCAGACATGATGACTTCATTTGAGGAGAATGTTTTCTTAGAGTCAAATGTGGAAATCGAGAGCTTTATGGAGAGGCTGCTTCCGAGGATGACTGCTTATGTAGGTGGCGGTCATATCATGACAGATGACAAGGCTCCGGTGGAGCTTCTTGGAATGAAGGTCATAGATGGGCTTATAGGAGAAGAGGTTTCATACTATAAAAATGTGTTTAAAGAGCGCGGAGTGATGGGGCTAATAGAGGAGCTCCAGTAGATTTTAGGAGGGTGAACAGTGCCTAAGGTATCATCTAAGGAAAATAAGAATATTTACTTTCAGAAGCGCGAGGAGCTGAAGCTGACCCGCGAGCAGGCCAGCGAGCTATTAGAGTCCATGCCTCCTGAGAGAATAGAGAAAATAGAAAACGAGAGGGTGGAGCCACATCCGGACGAGATACTTCTGATGTCTGAAAAATACAAGGCGCCTGAGCTATGTAATTACTACTGTTCAAAGCAATGTGCGATAGGTCAGCGTTATGTGCCTGAGGTAAAGGTGCAGGACCTTTCACAGATAGTACTTAAGATGGTGGATTCATTAAACACTGTGCAGGACTATCAGCGCAGACTTATAAACATCACTGCGGATGGAGTGATAGATGATTCTGAGATAGATGACTTCGTTGAAATCCAGGACAAGCTGGAGGAAATCTCAGTCACAGTGGAGGCACTTCAGCTCTGGGCGGAGCAGATGATTGCCAATGGAGCTATCGACGCTGAGAAATATGCAGCGAGAAAAAATAAAGAAAAGTAATCAAATAAATTTTTTAGTCTGAAAGGAGACAACTATGGCAGAGACACTTAAGATTTTAGAGACTAGAAGAAGCTGCAGAGCTTACAAGGGCGAGCTTATCGAGGAGGAGAAGCTTTCAGCTATTATAAAGGCCGGCACATTTGCTGCCACCGGAATGGGCAAGCAGTCGCCTATCATTATAGCGGTTACTAACAAAGAGCTTCGTGACAAGCTTCAGGTTATGAATGCAAGGATTATGGGACAGGGACCAGAGGTGGATCCTTTCTACGGCGCACCTGAACTGCTCATCGTACTTGCCAACAAGGATGTTCCTACCTATATCTACGATGGAAGCCTCGTTATGGGAAACCTTATGAATGCGGCCGCAGACCTCGGCGTAGACAGCTGCTGGATTCACAGAGCTAAAGAGGAGTTCGAGTCAGAAGAGGGCAAGGAAATCTTAAAGAGCCTTGGCATCGAGGGAAACTACGAGGGGATTGGACATCTTATTCTTGGCTACGGCGCTGCACCTAACAGGGATGCTGCACCTAGAAAAGAAGATTATGTTTATTATGTAAGATAGTATTTTATTCAGGGAATTTTAGACGCAGCCTGTGCGAGTGATTTCGCATAGGCTGTTTTTTTTGAAAAAAGTGTTGACATACTTCATCAGTCGTAGTATATTTACTTCATCAGATGTACTACGACAGACATAGTAAACCTGTCGTAGTACGATACATGAAGTAATTGCTTGAAAGATTTTAGAAAGGAAATAGAATGATAGAGATAAGCAGTGATGTTATTCGAGGCTATAACGACACCATTATTCTTCACATTCTGATGGCTGGTCCGAATTATGGATATGAGATTTCAAAGAGTATTAGAAATATCTCGGATGAAAAGTATCTTATAAAGGAAACGACGCTTTACTCAGCTTTCACCAGAATGGAGAAGAACGGGTATATCGAATCATTTGTCGCGGATCCAGATGCATCAGGAAATGGAAAGAAGAGGACGTATTACAGAATCACGGATTTAGGAGTGCAGTTTTACAGAGAAAAATGTGAAGAGTGGGCACTCACGAAGGAAGTGATAGAGAAGTTTATTATAAACGAGGGAGAGAACGATGGAAGTTATTAAGAATTATTTGGAGACAATGTTTGCGAATATGCCAAACACAGAGGCTGTTCGTAAGGCAAAGGCTGAGCTCCTTGCCATGATGGAAGATAAGTATAACGAGCTTTTAGCAGATGGCAAGAGCGAGAATGAGGCAGTGGGAACGGTTATTTCAGAGTTTGGAAATCTGGATGAGCTGGCAGAGGATTTGGGGCTTAAAGACGAACTTGAAGAAGAGAAGAGAACGAGTGCTTCTAGTCCTAGACGTTCACTTAGTTTGGATGAGGTAAACGGCTATGTGGCTATGGAGAATAAAAGTGCACTTTGGATTGGTATAGGCGTGATGCTTTGTGTATCGAGTGTTAGCTGGCCTGTGCTTTTCGACACACTTCCTTTTAATAATGCATTTGGTCCGGCAGGAATGTTTCTAAGCATTTTCGCAGCGGTAGGCATATTTGTTTACAACAGACTGACAGGCAGAGATTTTGAATATATAGAGAAGGAAGCCTGCAAGATAGATAAGGCTACAGCTGATTATATAGCAGGTGAGAGAAAGAGAAATATCTCGATGCTGGCGCTTCTAAAGGCACTTGGAATAGTTTTCTGCGCTGCGTGCTGGGTGCCACTGGTGGCAATGTCCAGCTTTAATCGCATCACAGAAAATGTGGGAGTAGTCGTAATGTTTTGGCTCATTGGGCTGGGCGTTTTCTTCATTATATATAGTTCGAAGAGAGAGGGCGCTTACAAGAAGGTTTTAGAGATAAACGATTCAAATACTATCAGCGGAACATACGGAAAGAAGGAATCAGAAATGAATTATAAGAATAGTACCATGGCATCTATAATGATGGTTTACTGGCCGACAGTCAGCTGTATATATCTAATTTGGAGCTTTTTAACCTTCCATTGGCACATTTCATGGATAATATGGCCTATAGCTGGAGTTATGCACAGGGCATTGGAAGTAGCGTTTAGAGAAGAGTAGGAGTGAATCAAAATGAATAAGAAGCAAGCTTGGGTTACACCATTTATAGTTATATTATCAGTTTTCACAGCAGCAGCGATTATTTTAGGAGTGGCAATTCATACTATGGGGTTTGTGGTTGGAAGTGGAAAAAGCCTCAGCGAGACTATTGCGGTAAGTGCAGATGTCAAGGAGCTAGAGGTTGATTTAAGCCTGGGTGATTTGAAAATCGTCTACGGAAATGAAGCAAGTGTAAGCTATAACTATCCGGAGGAAATAAAGCCAGTTATTAATTCAAAAGGTGGTAAGCTTAAGATTGAGAATAAAAAGAGTGCAGCTAGACTTAACGGAAACAGATTTAAGGACAAGTATTCGGTCGTAATTACGCTTCCCAAGGATAAAGTTTTAGATAATGTTTCTATAGATATGGATTTAGGAAACTGCGTGTTCGATGAACTCTCAGTGGCTGGTGATGTTACATTTAATATTGACCTTGGAAATGTGGAGGTCGCTACGATTAGATGCACTAATTTAACGGCAGACCTTGATTTAGGTAACTTTGAAATAAATCAGCTGATTTGTGATAGCGTGGATGCTTCCTTAGATATGGGAAATGTGGAGATTAAAAAGGCAAACTGTGATCATATTAAGGCAAAGGCTGATATGGGAAATGTGGAGGTTTATGGAAGCTATGCATCTATAGAGGCACGCTGCTCTATGGGAAATGTGGAGGTAAGCTCAGATAATCCAGATACAGTATTCGATGTAAAGACAGATATGGGAAACTGCTCAGTGAACGGAGTAGTACATAAAAAGAAGTAGCCGTATGGCTACTTCTTTTTAAATTTAGATTACTTCTACAAGCT
>JAZRWF010000010.1:0-12400 GCA_045599565.1 Lachnospiraceae bacterium | reverse complement strand
GCCGCAGAGCTATCTGGAGACAGATGATCATTCGGTGGCTGAGCTTTGGAATTATTTAACGGACAGGCGAAAGGTGGAATGTAGGCTGTCAGGGGATAAGTGGATACTGCTATAGTTTGCAGCCAGGCATTTGCCTGGCTGTTTTTGTATTTTGTTTTTGGCTATTATGGGGGATTACTGGCAGAGAGGTGCTGTGCAGAGGTTTAGCCAGTAAATGTAGGCTGTGGCAGTAGGAGATTACTGGTAAAGCAGCCAAGACATGGGGCTGTGGCAGTAATTTATGTATAGGCTGCTTTGAAATTACTGCCAGAGAGGTGCTGTGTAGTGGTTTAGCCAGTAAATGTAGGCTGTGGCGGTGGAAGATTACTGGTAAAGCAGCCAGGACATGGGGCAGTGCCAGTAATTTATGTATAGGCTGCTTTAGGATTACTGGCAGAGAGGTGCTGTGTGGTAGTTTAGCCAGTAAATGTAGGCTGTGGCGGTAGGAGATTACTGGTAAAGCAGCCAGGACATGGGGCTGTGGCAGTAATATAGTATAGGCTGCTTTAGGATTACTGGTGTATGGAGGGGTAAAAACTGGAAAAACAGAAATCAGTATGTTAATATAAAGAAAGAATTTGACGATAATAGAAGTAAAGGAATTATAATATTTCATAGGAGGTATTAAAAACATGGATGTTGGTTTTGTAAGTAATGTAACTAATGCAGCTGCTACAGCTAGTAATTACTCGAATGATAAAGCTGTTAAGGCAGAAGAGAAGTCTGAGAAGAAGTCTGGCTTTTCTGAGGATGCTGCAGTGTATGAGAAGAGCAAGGATGATAAGGCTGTAAAGAAGACCTCTGTTAAGAAGATGTCCAGCGAGGATAGAGCTTCTTTGGTGGCTAGCTTGAAGGCTGATCAGGAGAAGATGCAGGCTAATCTCCTCTCTATAGTGCAGAAGTCCATCACAGGACAGGGCAAATCTTGGCTGATGGCTAATTTTGGATCAGAAAATGTAGATTCAGAGAATATGTGGAAAGTGCTTGCAAACGGCGATTTCGAGGCTGATGCTGACACCATAGCTAAGGCTAAGGAAGATATAGCTGATGACGGCTACTGGGGTGTAGATAAGACTTCTAGCCGTATCGTGGACTTTGCTATCGCACTCAGCGGAGATGACCCAAAGAAGGCTGATCTTATGATAAATGCCTTCAAGAAGGGCTATGAGCAGGCTACAGGAGCCTGGGGCAAGGATCTTCCGGATATCAGCTCAAAGACCTATGATGCTGTTATGGAGAAGTTCGACAAGTGGAAGAATGGAGAATTATCGCTTGAGAATCAAGCGATGGCGTCGCCGAGACAGAGGAACAATACCACGGCCGCAGAGAGTGAGTCATAAACTCATCCTCTAGGCCTAATACAGGTACGCAGTAAAAATAGAACCCTCGACTTAGTGAATTCTAGGCCGAGGGTTTTTTGTGTTAGCATCCTCGTTGTAAATTTCTGCATTCCCGCTGTAGGTTCGTGGTCAGTTACGCCTTTTGTCAGCACAGATACATGCGATCCCCTGGGCTTTGTTAGCCATGGCATGCCATCCACCCTGGGCTTTGGTCTTAATTTCCTGGACACCCAGTTTATGACCAAAAACAGGCCCAAACTGTGAAGGAATTGTGAATTTATGGTCTCTATTCTAAATTTGTCGTTTCAAGACCAAAAAATGGCGAAAATCAACGATTTTTGGTCTTGAGAGAGTAAGTAGCAAATTAAGACCACGAGCGTGAGCTGACCGGAGCCCCAGGGTGGGAGAAAGTGTAGCGGGAGAGAAGCAAGGAGTGTGAGCTGGCCGAAGCCCCAGGGGTGGGAGAAAGTGTGGCAAGGGAGAAAACATGATTTCATAGGAAAAGTTTCCTGTACAAGGTTGAAATCGTGTACAGAATCGAGTACAATGTACAAGAAAAATACAATGTGCAAAATACATACAAAAAACAATCGAGCGAGATATATGGTGATAAGATGAAAAAAGTAACTAAAAATGCCTATGGAAAGGTAAATTTGGCACTGGGAATCACTGGCGTGCGCGAGGATGGCTACCACTTGGTGGATATGATAATGCATAAGCTAGAGCTGCATGATGAGGTGACCGTGGAGGCGCAGGACTTGGATGAGGCACAGGAGGGCGATATTCTTCCTGTTTCGATGGAGATACTAGGAAATTCAGCACTCTCAGCGGAAACAAATGCGAAGCTGGACTCGAATCTATGCGTAAAGGCCTATAAAAAGTACTTTGAAGGTCAAAAAAAGCGACCTGAAATAAGGATTTCTCTCAAGAAAAACATCCCTATGGCCGCAGGCTTGGCGGGTGGAAGTGCAGATGGAGCAGCTGTGCTTGCTATTTTAAATGAAATATACGGATTATATTCGTATGAGGAGCTACTTGAAATCGCGACAAAGCTCGGCGCAGACGTTCCGTTTTGCCTTGCAGAGGAAAAATGTCAAAGATGCGAGGGAATAGGTGAGATTCTTACACCGCTTCCAAGCATTTCTGGTGTCGATATAGTGCTGGCAAAGATAAAGGAGGGCATGTCGACCCCAGAATGTTACAAATCCTATGATAAAATGTGGGAAGAAAATAGTGGAAACATAATACAACCTGACATCGGAAAATGCATTGAAAAGCTGCGTTTACGAGATGTAGTAGGCCTAGAAAAGGTCGCATACAACGTTTTGGAACCGGTTACAGTGGCAAAATATAATCATCTTCTAGATGTTGAGAAGGTAATATATGAGCAGAATTCTGATTTCGTTAGGATGACAGGATCGGGTCCGACTATATTTGGATTGTTCACCCATTATGATGAGAAAAGTTATCAAAATCTTGTGTCAATAAAGCCAGATATAACTTTTTTACACACAAGGATGCTGTAGAATCAAGGGTTTACAGGCAAGCTTAAAGAGAGAATAAAGCACAAGATATTGTGATTATGTCATAAAATAGACGAGTGAAAAAGGAGAATTTTTTGAAATGCTAGACAATCTCACGTTGGTTATGGATGATTTTTTGCCACTCAGAGATGTGGTTTTCAACACTCTGAGGGAGGCTATATTAAAAGGTGAGCTTGCGCCAGGTGAACGACTCATGGAAATGCACCTCGCGAATAAGCTGGGCGTGAGTCGTACTCCTATCAGAGAGGCGATACATATGCTAGAGCAGGAGGGCTTGGCGGTCACGATTCCAAGAAAGGGTGCTCAGGTGGCTGGCATGACAGAAAAGGATCTTCAGGATACGCTTGAGATTAGAAATGCCCTAGATGGTCTGGCTGTGATGTGTGCCTGCGAAAGGGGAACTGAGAGGCAGCTCGAGGAGCTTAGAAGCGCGATGGAAGCATTTGAAGCGTCTGTCGTGGATGGCGATGTGCGAAATATAGTGGCTTGCGATGAGCGATTTCACGATGTTATCTACGAAATGGCCAATAACCCAAAGCTTCAGGCTATTATCTCATCGTCTAGGCAGCAAATGTACCGCTACAGATACGAATATATCAAGGATCCAGCTATCAGAAACCAGTTGATTGAGGAACATAGGAAAATTATATCTGGATTTGAGAACAGGGATGTTGATTATGTTCAAAGTATAATGCATGATCATCTGGCAAATCAGATAACAGCTGTCAAGAAAGTGATAAAAAAGAATAATGGCTAGTATGAATGAGAGGATAAAGGACTGTACTCTAAGGATAGATTCTAGGGTTTCAGACGGCGAACACGAGGAGAAGACTAGCTATACCTACACTGGAAGGATGATGGTAGACGAAGAAAATGACTGCGTGAAGATATCCTATAAGGAAGAAACAGAGGATGGCAGTCTGAAGAATTTGATGACGATAGAAAGAACGGCTGTAAAGGTCACCAAGGTAGGGCATATGAGTGCTAATCTTATCTTAGACTTGGAGGGAGAATCATCATTTTCTTACAATACGCAGTATGGTAAAATGTTAATCCCAGTTTTAACTACAGCATTAAGTGTGCTTAAAGAGGTGGACGAAGAGGAACGGATGGTGGTGCATTTGTCGTATGACATGCCTGACGCGGGGACGAGTACCGACATGCGAATTAGTATTGCCTTAAGCTGACAGATAGGCTATAATTTTAGGACGAATATTATTAAGGAAGGGCGAGGAAGATATGCCAACATTTGCTATTGTACTTTTGATCATCACCATCGTAATCATTGGAATTACTGTTGGACTTTATTTTTTAGGAAAGCGTGCTGAGAAGAAAAAAGCTGAGCAGGACGAGGCTATGGCAGCGAATGCCATGCAGGTTTCCATGCTGATAATAGATAAGAAGAGGCTTAAGCTGAAGGATGCCGGCCTCCCAGCGCAGGTCATGCAGTCTACGCCTTGGTACGCCAGAGGCGCGAAGCTTCCTATCGTAAAGGTGAAGGCAGGTCCACAGATTATGAATCTCATCTGTGAGGCGGAGATATTTGACGATATTCCTGTGAAAAAGGAAGTAAAGGCAACGGTTTCTGGAATTTATATCACAGCGGTTAAGGGAATTCACAAGTCTGGACAGGTCGTTAAGACTGAGGGTAAGAAGAAGGGCATTCGTGCCTGGGCTAACCGTACTTTGAAGGAGTACAGGGAGAAGCAGAAGTAATTATGAAGGATTATATTATTAGAGCGACGGCGGCTGGGGATGCCATCAGAGCGTTTGCGATGGTGTCGACGGAGACCGTGGAGGCTGCCAGGGTGGCACATGAGACATCGCCTATAGTCACGGCGGCGCTGGGCAGATCGCTTACAGCCGCAGCCATGATGGGTGTCACTTTAAAGAGCGAGCAGGATTTGATGACGTTGCAGCTCATGGGAGATGGCCCGATGCGTGGGCTTACCGTGACCGCGAATTCGTATGGTCACGTCAAAGGCTTCCCTAACGTGTCAGTAGTGGATCTTCCGCCGAAGAATGGAAAGCTGGACGTGGGCGGTGCGATAGGCGTCGGCCTGCTTCGAGTTATAAAGGATATGGGACTTAAGGAGCCTTACGTGGGCACGACAGAGCTCATCACAGGCGAGATAGCGGAGGATTTGACGTATTATTTTGCCACCTCTGAGCAAATACCTTCATCTGTGGGACTCGGTGTTTTAGTAAATCCAGATATGTCTGTGCAGTGTGCAGGCGGCTTTATAATTCAGCTGATGCCGTTTACACCAGATGACGTGATAGATAAGCTGGAAGCTAATATTAAGAATATTCCTAGCGTTACAGATATGCTTAAGAGCGGAAAGAGTCCTGAGGAAATGCTTCAGACTGTGCTTAGCGGCATGGATGTAGAGGTGATGGAGCGCTATGATGACTGCGGTTATGTCTGTGACTGTACCGCGGAGCGTGTGGAGCGCAGCCTTATCTCGCTTGGCGAGGAGGACGTGAAGGATATCATAGCGGATGGTAAGCCTATCGAGGTTAGATGCCAGTTCTGTAATAAAAAATATGAGTATACTGTGGACGAATTAATTAAATTAAGAAATAATAAAACGCGTAAATAGTGCAGATACGTGTATTTTGTGACGCAGCCAGTCGAAAGTCGACTGGCTGTTTTTGTTATGTGTTGGCTGGTCCAGTCTCGTATTAGCTAGCCCTGGTTCGTGTTGGCTAGCCCAGTCTCGTGCGTTTATATTGCCATGTGTTGGCTAGCCCTGACTCGTGGTCTTAATTTGCTACTTACGTTCTCAAGACCAAAATAGGCAGTTTTTTGGTCTTGTAGTAGCTTATGCGATATTAAGACCAAAGTTTGGTCTTAATATTGAAAATGCTTCAGTGAAGACCAATTCGAGGCTAATTTTGGTCTTGGTAGCTCAAATAGCAAATTAAGACCACGAGTCGGGGATAGAGAAAACGTGGAGGGGAGCGGAGACCCAATGTCCAGAAAATCAAAGAAATTAAAACGTGAATTAATACGACGGATCGGGGGATAAGCATGAAACTGATAATCTAGATATTGATACTGGGATAATTAAGATGTTCTTTAATGTGAATGGGTGAATTAGAGTAAAAATCGACGAAATATCAAAAATATCCAACGGAACGCAAGAAACTCTAGGATATATGTACAAAACGCACAAAAGAAAGATATAATCACAATATTTGGTGATTATATCTTTCTTTTTACAGAATATATAGGATATTAAATCCTACATTAACGCGACAATATGAATGATTACCGCGCAAACACCCTGAAACAGCCAAAATCCATATGAAAATAGCCAGTAACCGCCTGAAATAGCACGATTACTGGCTAAAAATAGCTTAAAGCAGCCTAAACAAAGGATGTTTAAGAAAAGTATTTGGTTGAATTATAGCACCACAAGATCTTGTATACGCTTCACAGTGGCTTCGCCAATGCCAGAGACGTTTGTGAGGTCTGAAATGGACTTGAAAGGGCCATTTTCTTCACGATATTTTACTATAGCAGCTGCCTTGCTGGGGCCGATGCCTGGAATGGAGGTTAACGTGGTGGCATCTGCAGTGTTTATGTTTACGGTGGTTCCGAAAGCTGAGCTGCCAGAAGTGACAGATGAGCTTCCTATGACGATATTAGAGCTCGCAGACGTATTTTCTCCCTCGAGTGGAACTGATATCTTCATACCGTCGCTTATAGGTGAAGCTAGGTTTAAAACACTGCTGTCTGCATCGGGAAGAATGCCTCCTGCGGCGTCTATGGCTTCGTATATTCTGGAACCTAGGGGTAATTCATATACGCCAGGACGAACCACGGCTCCACTCACATGTATAATAATAGAAGGAATGGGTGTGGGAGATGTAGATTCTAAAGCTGTGGGTACATTTGACGCGGAAGCGTCCGAAAGAGGGGCAGGAGAAGCCTGAGCGACCTCCAGATAACTTTGCCTGCCACCGCAGGCCGTAAAAAGTAGACATGCGCAAAGCGATGCGCACATAAGATGTTTCGTTTTCATATTCTGATTTCGACTACGGCGAGTAGTGGATAAATTATATGCTAAGCGTATAAAAATAGCAAGAGGGATGCGGTTTCGATGGTTCGATATGTATTACACATATCGAATTTCCTCGTAAGTATAGAGTTCTCCTGGAAATCTAAACCAGATGTGATCCTGAAGCATTTTTCCGTGAGTGCGCTTGCAAATCTCGTAAGGGTTGTATTCGTCCAAGCCGATGAGGGCCAATAATTTTTTAATATCGGGACGATTCTTGTCCCAACACCTATCGGCTAAAATGCTTCCGAATTCATAGCGAGATAGCTTGTCAGCATAGAATATTTGCTTTACTGGATGTGTGGTGTATCTGGTAATGTAGGCAAACTGGCTATCTAATCGGACGGATGCTGTTTTTTCGTCTTTCCAATACGATTCCATAAAAAGCTCTGTGCTGTTCAAATATATAAAATAATCTAAAAAACGCGCAATGTATTCGGGTGGGTTAGAGCCGTTTCGCTCCCATTTTTGGATAGTTTTGACAGGGATGCCTGTTTTTAGGGCAAAGGCACTCTGCGATAATCCGGTTTTTTCTCGTATTTCCTTAATATTGTTCATATCTCACCTCATCATATAAGATGCTATACTCTATTAGAGTATAGCGCGTCAAATGCTTCATGCTTTCTTTCGTGTTTTGCTCAAGAATAATCAACTATTGATTTTCAGCTTGCAAAAGCTGTTCGTTTGCAATATGCTTGATACATACAGGTTTGGTCTTAATTTCCTGGACACTCGATTTGAGACCAAAAACAGACTGAATCTGTGAAGAAAATGTGAACTTTTGGTCTCTATTTTGAATTTGTCGCTAGAAGACCAAAAAATGGCAAAAAATGGCGATTTTTGGTCTTGAGAGAGCAAGTAGCAAATTAAGACCACGAGTTAGGGCTAGCCAGGTACCCAAGGTAGGAGAAAGCGTAGCAAGGGAGAAAACCCAAAACCAGAGCTAGCCGGGCACCAAAGGTAGGAGAAAACGTAGCAAGGGAGAAAAAACAAAAAAGAGGGCTAGCCGGGCACCAAAGGTAGGAGAAAACGTGGCAAGGGAGAATACCCAAAACCAGGGCTAGCCAGCCCCACAAAAAAAGAATCAAACCCTAAGGAGGTATATATAAATGAAATCATTATATGAGCAGAAGCTGACGAGCGCGGCGGAGGCAGTGAAGGTAGTGAAGTCGGGAGACTGGGTGGACTACGGATGGTGCACAGGCACACCAGATGTTTTGGACAAGGCTCTGGCAGCACGTACAGATGAGTTGAAAAATGTGAATGTGAGAGGTGGAATTTTATTAAAGCCTCTTTCAATTTTTGAACGTGATGACGCTGGCGAGCACTTTACATGGAACTCATGGCATATGTCGGGTATCGAGAGAAAGTATATCTCAAGAGGCTTTGCATTCTATAATCCACTTAGATATTCAGAGCTTCCTAGATACTATAGGGAGCATATCGGCTCTGTGGATGTGGCTATGATAGTGACCTGTCCTATGGATAAGCAGGGCTATTTTAACTTCGGTCCAAACGCCAGTCACCTGGGAGCACTTTGCGAGGTGGCAAAGCATATTATAGTAGAAGTAAACGAAAATATGCCTAGATGCTTAGGCGGAACAGAGACGGGAATCCATGTGTCTAAGGTGGATGCCATTGTGGAGGGAAATAATCCTCCTATAGCTGCTATGGGCGGCGGAGACAGCGCTCCTACCGATGTAGATAAGAAGGTGGCGGAGCTGATTTTAAACGAGATTCCTAACGGAGCCTGCCTGCAGCTTGGAATCGGCGGCATGCCTAATACTGTGGGTGCGATGATCGCACAGTCAGATCTTAAGGATCTGGGCGTGCACACTGAGATGTACGTGGATGCATTTGTCGACATAGCAAAGGCTGGCAAGATAACGGGTGCTAAGAAGAATATCGACAAAGGCAGGCAGGTATATGCATTTGGCGCGGGAACCCAGAAAATGTATGACTACATGGACGAGAACCCTGAACTCATGAGCGCGCCGGTGGATTACACGAACGACATCAGAAGCATCGCGGCGCTGGATAATTTCATTTCCATAAATAATGCGGTGGATATCGACCTCTTCGGCCAGATCAGCGCAGAGAGCTCAGGTGTAAAGCACATCTCAGGTGCGGGCGGACAGCTCGATTTCGTGCTGGGTGCATATCTGTCTAAGGGTGGAAAGAGCTTCATTTGCTGCTCGTCTACATTTACTGATAAGAATGGCGTGATGCACTCGCGCATTCGCCCGACACTTACTGAGGGCAGTATCGTGACCGACACTAGAGCGAATACGCATTATCTGGTCACCGAATTTGGTATCAAATGCATCAAAGGTCTTAGCACCTGGCAGCGCGCCGAGGCTATCATAAATCTAGCACATCCGGACTTTAGGGATGAGCTGATAAAAGAAGCTGAGAAGATGAATATCTGGAGGCGTAGTAATAAGTAAATAAAGCTTTATAAGAAAGATCCTATTGAATGGGATCTTTTTTTATGGCTTGACAAGATACATTTGTGAATGTAGTATTGTATTAAAGATAACAAAACATAACAAATGATAACAAAAATATAAAAAGATAACAAAAGATAACAAAAACGAGAAAATAATAACAAGGAGATGCGATATGTCAGATCCGTTTACTAGAACACCTGGAATAGCTGGTGGAGCCTTTATAGATATGCATTATGCTGATAGAATTATTAAAAGCTTTGAGGATGAGGCTTCTTATAAGTATATCTATAAGATAGTTGGGCTGCGAGGCTCAGGAAAGTCTGTGGAATACAGTAAGATAATAGAGAAAATGAGTGAAAAAAGCGACTGGTTAGTATATACATTATCGGCCGCAGGTGAAATGGTACAGGCACTGATAGCAAAGATTAGTGATGAACCATTTATTGATAGTCAGACTAAGACGACTACTTATGGAGACAATGCCTCTGTAGGAGGAGGAATACCTTTTTTGAGTGGAGAAATATCTACTAATATATCAGTTACTTCCACGCAAAACTCAGCGTACTACTCTGCTGAAGCGACTTTGGAAAAGATGGTTAAGAAAGCTGGTCAGGAAGGGTTTAAGATATTAGTGGGTGTGGATGATATAGTGAAAACCCAGTATTCCGTGGAGTTTCTTTCAATTCTTGGAGCTATGATTCTGAGAAAAGATACCAGAGTTTACTTTGTTTGTACTGGTTTGGCTAAAAATATAGAAGACTTTTCTGATGAACCTAATCTAACATTTTTTAAAAGAAGTGATCTCGTAGAGATTGGAAGTTTGAGTAAGTATGATGTGGCAGCTATGTATCAAAAGCTTCTTAATGTAAGCATGGAAGATGCTGCTAATATGGCGAAGTTCGTTAGAGGATATGCGTATGCGTATCAGGTGCTTGGCTCCTTGTATTACAACAAGAAGTCTTATCAGGTGTTGGAGGATCTATATCCTCAGTTTGATCGAATTCTTTTTGCTGACTCATACGATTTGATTTGGAAATCATTGACTTTGGCTGAGCAAGAACTGGTAAAATGCATAATAAAGAGTGGGACTAACAAAGTTTCTGATGTGAAGAATATAATGGATAATCCGGCTAGTTATCCAGTGCTGAGAAATAGACTTGAATTGAAACATGTTATAAATTGTGATACAAGAGGTTATGTGAGCATAGAATTGCCTAGGTTTAAAGAATTTGTGGAAATGTGGTCATAAAAAACGCGCCCTAGTCGGCGCGTTTTTTCTTTGTCTTCCTATATGCAGCGGCTGCCTTTCGGTTTTCCTCGGTGAAGCCTGATAGAATCTCAGGATTCTTCTTCGTCAAATGCTCCATAAGAATGTCGAGGTCGGATCTTAGGATGCGTGGACATTTTATGTTATAGCTGCTCTTCGTGGTGATGAACAGGGTGTAGGATATTTTAAAGGTGTAGAAGATGAGCTTGTGCAGCTTCGAGTACTTGTAAATCCATAGGATGTCATCTGTCGGCACGATGGCGACGCCGTCGGCACTTATCAGAATAAAGAAATGCTCTGTTATGAAACAGTCATTTACGTTCAGCTCCTGCTGCTCATCTAGCTCCTTCTCCGCATCACGAACCATGTCCATGCGGCTGCCCTTATATGGGGCGAGACGCAGTATCGGAGGCGAAAAACTAGGGAAGAGACAGCATATACCACACAATATAATGCTAAATAATGAGTATATCAACGATATATAGTATCCCCAGCCTAAAAAGAAAGTGATTATGCTGAGGGCATCCGGTTCGGAGAGAGTGTATCTCGAAACTACCGAGGTGATGCCGTCATAGCTCCAGCCTAAGTCTTTTGAAAGAGCCTCCAGCATGTCTGAAGTGAAAGCTGAGTTGTAACTTATTTCAACTAGAGTATCGAGGTGCTCTATGATAGGTTTTCCATGTTCGCAGCTCTCTGGCGACAGTAAAACTATGCGGCAAATGTCACCATCAGGCCCCATCATGGTGTAATAATAGTAGCCAGTCACACGTCCGTTCACGTATTTGTTATACCCGGTAAAATACAGGTCGTTCATATCGAGCTTTAGAAAACGTTCTCCATCGGTATAGAGCTTCGTGATGCTCACCTCATTATCGGTGTAGTGATAATGAAAAATGAGATTCTCTACATTAATAGGAAGAAACACTGCTAAAAGTATCAAAAATATGACATAAACCGCCGGCGCTATCATCCTTTTCGCGTAATATTTAGATATAGATTTTAATATTAGGTTCTTCATGTGTGGTATTATAGCATATATAATATAGAAGAAACAGTGAATTTTATATATGGGATGCTGGCTGTCATGCGACAAATGCGGTGGTGGGACTTCCTGTGCTGGTTAATAGGTTAAAAGATGCAGTCTCTGCCGTGTGCTGACAGGAGAGGTTTTTTTAGACATTTTACAAGGTATAATTTGAGTTTACTTCTAATGTAAGTGCCATCTGTTATTTCAGAAGTAAAAAATGCCACATAATGCACTCTAAGATATAAAAATACTTCTCCGTCGTGCATATCGACTGTGATACAGAAGTATCTTATTGATACATTTACTTGAAAATGATGCATTTGATTAGGGCAGAGAAGTAATCGGGTGAAGCAGCCTGGACATGGATAGGGCTATACATGTTGGTCGTGTGCATGCGAATTTAGGTTATACATTGGAAACTTCTGTAACAAAATGTCTCAGAAATGCCGTATTTCTGTAATAATTTCAAAAATATTACAAATTTTGTAACATTTTTGTAAAAAGTTGTTGACAAAATTATTACAGTGAGTATAATAGGCAATGTAACAAATATTTATTTTATTCCTATAGGAGGGAAAAGAAATGAAGAAGAAGATTATGGCATTCCTTCTTGCTGCCACTATGGTAGTTGGAAGTGCCACCAGTGCTTCTGCTGCTAACATGACC
>JAZRWF010000009.1:0-9091 GCA_045599565.1 Lachnospiraceae bacterium | reverse complement strand
AAAACTATTTTTTTCTTAACGGATGACTGATTCCTTCCAGCCTTCGAGGCAGTAAGTGATGGAACCACGGGTGCCGCCATAGAGGATGCTATAGCTATAGGTACATTTATATGTACCTTGACCTGGCCAGTATAGGTACCCCATGCAATAGAGATATCAGATGCAGTATATCCCTGTAAATTAGCGATATTCTTATAGATACCCTGATCTATAATAGCTGAAATATTATAAATGGTGGTAGATAGAAGAACTGGGATGATAGTAACTATAAGCACTTTAAAAACATCGAGCATAGACTCCCTGTCTCTGTGATAGTCAGACTTCACCCTCTGCTTAAAGCTATGATAGTACAGCACATATGCAAGCAGCATAAAGAGCAGAGCAAACAATGCACCGCTGGCTGTACCAAGCGTACCTCCTGCAGCGCCAAAGGCAGCGCTATAGCCTGCTTCATCATTTAATATCGCACCTACCTTCGAGCCATAGCTAAAGAGATAATAAGCCGCCAGCACGGATATGACAGCATTGACTATCTGCTCAAAAATCTGCGATAACGCAGATGGAACCATGGTATTCAGTCCCTGGAAAAAGCCCCTGAAAACTCCTAAAATAGCCACTATCAAAAGAACGGGGGCAAGAACCTTTAAGGCTACAGCAGCATGTGGTGTTTTAAGCAAGGTTCCACAAAAGAAATCTGCACCAAAGAAAACCACTATCATAGCTATAGTTCCACTAAAAAACGCAAACATAAGCGCGCCCTTTAGAACTCTGGCTGCATTTTTATAAAAGCCTGCTGAGACACGGGCACTCACAAGCTTGCTCACAGCCAAGGGAAGACTGTAGCAGCTTATTAATAGTATGATATTGTAAACCTCGTATGCTGTGCCGTAATAATCATTACCCTGTTTTCCTATGATGGAGGTAAGCGGTATTCGATATATAAGCCCTAACATTCTGCTTATAATCGATGCCATAGCCAGTATCGAACCCTGCATCAAAAAGCCAGCATCACTATTTCTCGACTGTTTACTCATTTTAATCTCTGGTTATTCCTAAATCTAAAAGTATCTTTTCCTGTAGACTCTCCATAACTGAAGCCTCTTCTGGTGTCATGTGATCATATCCAAAAAGGTGATACATAGAATGCGCTATCAAAAAAGCATACTCTCTAAGCACAGAATGTCCATACTCTTTTGCCTGCTCTATCATCCTTGGAATACAGATAACTATATCACCTAATATAGCTTCTCCAGTCTCGTAGTCAAAGCAATCATCTGCTTCATCAAGAAACGAAAAATCACCAGGTGTCTCTACTGGAAGAAGAGGAAATGAAAGCACATCTGTGACCTTATCTATCTCCCTAAACTCCTTGTTTATAGACTGTATGCCCTCTTCGTCCGTAAGAGTGACTGAAATCTGATATTCATACGGAAATGCTGCCGCATCACAGGCAGCCTCCACCACCTTTGCTGCAGTCTTTTCCAGGTCAAAATCAATGAGGTCTTTTGGAATATCTGTCTCACATTCAAACAATAAACTCATTTTAACAATTCCTCACTAGCCAGCATATCCTTAATATGCAAAAACTCATTTATCGAAAGACCAGAATCATCATATATTCCAGTCTCTGAAAGCTCATTCAGCTTTGTATGAATCATCAGCTTCATGTAGCCGGAATTCGCTACGTCTGCATCCTTTTGCTCCTCTGCCAGTGTAATAACACTATCACAGATATGCACTAAAGCAGATTCCTTAGTACTAGGCTTTTCAAGGATACCCTTGTACTGCGAAAGTATATCTATAACAGGTGTTGGCATTCCATAATCATTGGCCACCTTTATACCGTTATCTATCTCAGGCTCTCCAAAGAAATGACCCAGATGATAATAAAAGCCAGCTGTCTTAGATAAGTCCTCATTCACCTTTATGAGTGCAGCAGCCTTTCCACATACACGTCTGACTCTAAGTGAATGTAAATAAGCCAGCTCCGATTTTTCCTTCATCTGTCTGGCAAGAGGTGAACTTAAAGACAAAAAATGCTTATACTCATAGCTCTGTTGATTCGCCTTTTTTAGAACTATAGGACCAAGCAGCATATAAATAATAGATTCTGAAATAGCTATCACAAAAATGGTAGTGATGCTCTTCAAGTCCAAATCTGATGTTCTCTCAGCTAAAAGAATACGACCAGTAATGCTGATAACCATGTAAATAATGGACATTAAAAGTCTTAAATACATGTCTGAAGCCTTCAGGGATTTTAACATCATATCTGCCACTAAAATCAGTAAGATAATAATGACACACACATTGTTCTGCTCAGAAATAATAATAATCTCCAAAGCAGCCACAACAGAGGATATAATAATCATATCCTGATCTATGAAAATGGCTAAAAGAACTACTATCGGTGTAAGAGGTATGTACTCTGGTTCCAAAACACCACCTAAGGCGATTACTATAGCACAGCCTGCACCGCTTATAGCAAAGTAAGACAACGGAGCATATGTACGTAAATCCTTCGTTTCATATCTGCCCTCCGACTGATATGCTCCCAAAAGTGCAATACCGGCTACAGCCAAAAGAACAGCACCGAACAATGTACCTAACTCACTGGAACCAGAAAGAATCCATCCCATAAGAGCGCCCAGCATAAAGAGCACAGTCATAACGGTAAAGCTTATGATTCTAACCCTAGAAGGATTTTTTACTCTTCCCATTCACATTCCCCTGTCTCTTTTGTGCTTTCTCATACTTCTCGTATGCACCTACGATTTCCATTACAAGTGGGTGTCTAACCACATCCTTAGCAGTAAGATTACAAAAGGATATATCCTCTATATCCTTAAGAACCTTCATCGCCTCATCCAAACCACTCTTCGTGCCATATGGCAGATCCTTCTGGGTGCTGTCACCTGTTATAACAGCCTTAGATCCAAAGCCTATTCTGGTCAAAAACATTTTCATCTGAGCTGGAGTGGTGTTCTGTGCCTCATCCAAAATAATAAAGGCATTATCTAAGGTTCGCCCTCTCATGTATGCAAGAGGTGCCACCTCTATCAGCCCCTTTTCCATATTTCTATTAAAGCTGTCTGCACCCATTATCTGATACAGTGCATCATATAAAGGTCTAAGGTATGGATCCACCTTGCTCTGCAGATCACCTGGCAAAAAACCAAGCTTTTCGCCCGCCTCTATGGCTGGTCTGGTGAGAATAATCCTTCCTACTTCCTCATTCTTAAACGCTGTGATAGCACTTGCCATTGCAAGGTATGTCTTTCCTGTACCCGCTGGTCCCACTCCAAACACTATCATTTTATTCTTAATAGCATCCACATAAGCCTTCTGTCCCAAGGTCTTAGGCACTATGGCTTTTCCTGTAGTGGTATAGGCTATAACATCGCCCCTGATATCTTCTATCTGTTTTAAATCTATTCTCTCTTCTTCCATAGAAATCAAGTAATTTATATCTCCAGTCGTTATATCCTTATGGTCTTTAGCCATCTTTATTATTTCACGCACAATTAGAGCAGCCGCATCCGCTCTGCTCTCATCACCTAGAATCTTTATATTTTCATCTCTAAGTAGAATATCTACCTTGAGTCTTTTTTCTATAACCTTTGTATTACAATCTCCTGCCCCAAATACTGTGGGCAGGAGTATTGTATCACAAGGAATCTTAATTTCTTTTGACATGCCTAAATTCTAACATAATAAGGCTACTCATGCAAATCTTATATCTCATTCTTGCATTTCTCTAAAGCAGCTATAACCCTATCACACCAGTCATCGAATTCCTTATCCTCCACCTGAAGCTCTTTCTTTGAAAGAACATTGTCTAAGGTGCGTCGTATTCCCTGTTCAAAGCGAATATTTGGATTAAAGCCAGGAACAGCCCTCTTAATCTTCGTGTTATCAAATACCACACAGTTACATTTGTCGCCAAGAAGACCGCCCTCCAGATCGAAATTACTTACACTGGCAAGAAAATCAGATGCCACATAATATGGCTTATACTCTACGCCTAAAGCATCCGCTATGGTTTGGTAAATCTGATTCCAGGTCAATGTCTCATCACAGGTAATCTGATATGCTTCGCCTATAGTGTGATTATTCGCCATAAGACCTACATATCCCTTAGCAAAATCCTCATTATAGGTCATGGTCCAAAGTGCGGTGCCATCACCATGTACAATGATTGGCTTTCCCTCTAGCATTCTCTTTATAACCTGAAAGCTTCCCTTAGAACCATGAACTCCTAAAGGTACTGATCTGTCATCATAGGTATGGCTAGGTCTTACTATGGTAACTGGGAAAGCATTCTCTCGGTACTCCTTCATAAGAAGCTCCTCACAAGCTATCTTATTTCTTGAATACTCCCAGTATTTATTCGCCAGTGCAGTGCCTTCTGTGATTCTATAGTCCAAACATGGCTTAACATAGGCTGACGCAGAAGAAATATAAATATACTGCTTCGTCTTACCCTTAAATAATCTGATATCTCTTTCAATCTGTGAAGGAACAAAGCCTATAAACTCTCCCACGCAGTCAAAGCTCATATCCTTGATAGCTTCCTTTACTGCTTCTTCATCATTTATATCAGCTTTGATAACCTTCACATTAGCTGGAATCTCATCACTTCTGTTTCCCCTGTTCAAAAGGTAGAGCTCCCACTGTGGATCTGTGGCTAAAAGCTTCGTAATAGCCATGCTGATAGTACCTGTTCCCCCAATAAATAACGCTTTCATCTTAAGTCCTCCTCCTTGCTAGTAAAATTTTATAAACCCTTTACCTTTATATATTTTCTAAGTGCAGCCATAGCTTTTAACAGATTCTCATAGCTTTCATATGCATGAGTAAATCTTTCCATAGCACTGGCTCTGTCGCCACTTTGAACAAACTCCCAAGCCTGTGTGGAATACTTATGCAAAGCATAGTGTGCTTCCTTTACATCAGCTATTTCCTTAGAAGACTTAAGCGGCTCCTCTCTGGCAGCCAGCCACTTTCCCAGCTTACACCCATCTGGATTATTCACCTGCTCTATCTTTAAGGTTTCAAAGCCGCATATGCTATTATACTGTCTCCATGTGAATATAAGATGATCTGTCTCAAATACTGTAAGCCAATCCTCTAAAGACAGATTCGAATTCTTCTTTGCAAAATCAGATCTGGTAGTATCGACCATTCTGGAAATCCTAAACATATGGCTTCCAGTCGTCATACACTCATCATAGAGTTCACCCGCATTTTGCGCCATCTTATCTATCTCTTTTGCGATATCATAAGTAGAATCACCTTGAAGCTTTATCTGTTTCGAAACATCATCTATCTTAATCAACAGATTATTCACAGTGTCTTTTACTTCATCAAAGCTGTCAAGGGAATCATGACACTGTGAATTTCCCTTCTTTATGGACTGTGATACCTCCTCTACAGAAATAGCCAGTCCAGCTATCTCATCCACTATCTGGTGAACCTGTTTTCCTATATCATCTGCAGACTCAGTAGTGGATGTAGCCAGATTTCTTATCTCCTCTGCCACTACAGCAAAGCCCTTTCCAGCCTCACCAGCTCTGGCTGCCTCGATAGATGCATTTAATGCCAAAAGATTGCTGGTACCTGCGATGGATTTAACAGTCTCAGCGATATTAAATATATTCTCAGCCTTAGCCTTAAACTCAGAAATCTTAGTTACTAAATCGTCCAGCTGAAGTACTGAAGTATCTACTGAATTTACACTGCTATCTATTCTATCCTTACAGCTATCCACTATGTGATTTATCTGGCTGGACTCATTTTTCATAGCATCGGCAGAGCTTTGGATTTCTCCAGCTATGCCACTCATGCCCTCACCAGAATTTCTTAGGCTTTCTATCACGCCCTGCTGCTCATTTACCTTCTCCACCATATTTTTAACCACTGAAGAATCACCGATTTTCTTCATGGATTCATTCAAGGCCATCACGATACCGGTATTATTAGCAAGCACTGCCTCCATCACTTTATTATAACGCTCAGCCAGCTCCTTATTTTCAAATTCATCTTCAGCGATAGTCTTAAAATCCCCGACTATTGCATCTTCCATTTTAGAAATTAAAAGCTCTATATCTTTCTCTGCCCCATTTAGCTTTTTTTTACGCACTTGCTATACCTCCTCCACAGTAAATTTTAACCCCTTATTCGTCTTAATGACTATTATATATGAAAAACAGCTGATATGCAAAAGATATGTTACTATTCAATGTAGATATATGAATCTACTTACTTCTGCTGCGGCCATGTTACTTCTATCCACTTACTCTCCACCCGTCATAGAAGTAAAAATTGTCAATTTATATCTCAGCAAATATAAAAATACTTCTGCATTGTCACAGACTTTGATGTACAGAAGTATTCATGTTTTGTATTTACTAGCCTAGAAACTATTTTCGGTTAAAACAGAAGTAATCCCAAATAGCCTGTGTCATTAGTTAAGACTATGTACTGTTCCAGCAAAGTGACCATTTATAACTCTACTTCTTTTTCTACATGATAGATAAACATACTAATCATTTGTTTTTATGTATTTTGGACAAATTTAGCTCTTTTTTAAAAATAAGACCAAATCAGCATATCCGCGCTTGACAGATTTCAGGCAGATGCTATAATCTACACAAAGCATTATTTCGTGGCGTGGTGTCTCAAGGCAGTACGGGGAGGCATCTAATCAATTACCTTTATAACAGTCTATTATCTTTAGAAATCTTTGCTTTTAAATCACACTATTTTTTTTGAAAGCAGAGTTCTAACCTCGACATATGGGCTCTGCGGAAAGGAGCTTACTTATGTCGGATGGAAACAGAGAATACAAAAATGATGTATTTTGCATGCTTATGGAGGACAAGAAAAATGCTTTGGATGTTTACAATGCATTGAATGATTCGCATTATGAAAATCCTGACGATGTAGAAATCGTCACTTTAGAAAAGAGTGTCTCACTTACAGTTCATAATGACTGCGCATTTGTCGTAGATGCTTCACTAAGTGTATACGAGCATCAGTCCACGATTTGTCCTAACATGCCTATCAGAAGCCTGATATACTTTACCATGACCATACGAGACATGATTAAGGATAGAAATATCTACGGCAAGAGCCTTATCAAAATACCTTTACCACATTTCGTAGTATTTTATAACGGCGAGAGTGACCAGCCTTCTGAATACACCATGAAGCTTTCCGACGCCTTCGAAAAGTCAGTATATGAGCCGGAGCTTGAATTAACATGTAAGGTTTACAATATAAACGACGGCAAAAACGAAGCCCTTTTGAAGCAGTGCCAGGTGCTTCGTGAATATATGATTTTCGTGGATTATGTACGAGCATATCATAAAGAGCAAGATTATAAGAATCTCGAGATGGCTATTAATCTTGCCATTGACAGATGCATTCGCGAAAATGTACTAAAGGATTTTCTTGAGCAGAATCGATCGGAGGTACTTAAGGTGACCCAGTTGGATTATACCTTTGACAGACAAATTGAATTAGAGCGCAAAGATGCCAGAGCCGAAGCTTTAGCAGAAGGTCGTGCTGAGGGCATTGCCGAAGGTCGTGCTGAAGGTATTGCCGAGGGTCGTGCTGAAGGCATGGCTGCCGGGCGTGCTGAAGGTATTGCCGAAGGTATTGCTAAAGGGCGTACTCAGGGCAGCACCGAAATTTTAATCAAACTAGTAACTAACGGTGCCCTCTCGACAGCCCAGGCTGCCCAGACACTAGGCATCACAGAGGAAGCCTTCATCTCATCCATGAATGAACAGTTATGTTCTGCTAAATAATTCCATCGAAAACACGAAAGTCGCCCACTATACAAAGTGAGCGACTTTTATTGTCAGATTGCCAATATTTAATACTCATTGCTTACAGTCACAGCTATTACCTTACCAGCATCAATATATATACCAAATGACCAACCAATGCCTTGTTTTCCTTCATTCATAATCTCTATTCCCATCACTGTAACCTCAGAAGCATCTACCCCTATGCAGTATTCTTGACGAGTTGAACGAGTAATTCCTACCCTTCCCCATGAGCTTTCATATAAAGCTTGTTCATATCCAGCGCTGTTTTTTTCAAATTCTATTTTATCCACCTGAAGCATTTTATATACTTCCGACTCGGACATTCCAATATATATAGGAGCTACCACTTTATCTCGAATTACTTTAGGTGTCACCTGCGAATAAGAGACTTGTGCACGATTTTTATTATTCTCTATAAAATACCAAACTCCGGATGCAGGTATCTCCGTATCCCATACCGCTCCTACAGATATGTATGTATACTCTCCATCTTGATCCAATATAAGTGTCTGATCTCGTGATATGTAGTTTTTAACGAGATTATACTCATCATCTTCTAGATATTCACTTGAAAAGTCCTCAGCATCCAAGAAATTACTGATAAAATTATCGTCCAGCGCTACGCCCGAAATGGTAACGTTTCTTATATCAAAGTCATACTCTATATAAGGCTTAGTCTCGTTTCTATTTGAAACATCAGCTGCTCCAGATTCAGCCGATATATCTATATCTGTAATATAACTAACATCGGTCTGTATCTCAGAATATGTTTCTGATACAGACACGTTTTTCTCAGAAGCATCGTTATCATTATTGATAAATAACAAAACACCGCCTACAATTAATACAAACACACAGCCTGCAGATACCTTCCCTGCTGTAGTTCCTAAAATCTTTCTCACAATCTTCTGCCCGATTTTATTTACATCTGCAGTTTTCGATGCCGAAGATACACTAGCCGCTATGCCAGAACTATGCACTATATCACTTCCAAGCACATCAGCACCACCTGACACACCTGCACCTCCTGCTACTGCCGCGGATGCACTGCCTGATGTGCTAGCTGCTACACCTGCTCCGCCTGCCACCGCTACTCCACCTGTTGCCACCGCTGCTGGTATGACAAAGTATTCCACACTCAGTTTGAAAATAAGCCAGAAGAGTGGCATAGTTGCCAAGCTGTAAAGTCTGGTGTTCTCGTTTACCTCTAAATCTATCACAGCTTCCTTTATAGATTTTCTTGCATAGTTAAG
>JAZRWF010000008.1:0-26718 GCA_045599565.1 Lachnospiraceae bacterium | reverse complement strand
GTACTGGTGATCGCTCTGAGAAGATTCGTACATATAACTTCCCGCAGGGCCGTGTGACAGACCACAGAATAAACCTTACACTTTACAAGATTGATAAGGTTATGAATGGCGATATACAGGAGATAATAGATGCTTGTATCGCAGCTGACCAGGCTGCCAAGCTTTCGAAGATGGAGAATCAATAATCTATGAAAAAAGAGAGAAAATTTGGAGTAGGAACCATTATAGGAATAGTTTTAATTATAGGCTTGGTGGGTGCTGCAGCAGTTACTGGTTCTCTCTATATTCAGGACATTAGAAATGCAGCCATAGAAAAGGCTGCAGCGGATGCTATTTATGAGGCCAAACATCGCTTCGACGGAATGGTGGATGCCAGTGAAGCGCAGGCCCATAAGGATATGGCTGATAAGCTGAATGCAGAAAATGAAAAATTAAAAGAAGATTTAAAAGATTACAAGACCAAATATCGTCAGGCTAACAGCGATATGGCAGCTCTTAATGCACAGATAGAGCTCCTTAAGAAGCAAATTCCATCAGAAGAGCCAGAGGTAGCTTTGGAGGAAGGGTCTATGAAGGCAGAAGCATTAGAGGTAGTGAATGGAAGACTGGTGGTAGCTTCCACCAGGGAGGATATTCAGTTAAAGGGTATTTCCAGCCAGGGCTTGAACTGGTATCCACAGTATGCCAATGCGGATGCACTTAAATACATGCATGACGAGTGGGGTGTGAATCTCTTTAGACTAGCTATGTACACCAGTGACTATAATGGCTACTGTGTGGGCGGCGAAGAAAATAAGACTAAGCAGAAGGAGCTTATCAAGGAGGCTGTGAATGCAGCTGATGAGCTTGGCATGTATGTGATAGTGGATTGGCATATTTTAAGCGATGGAAATCCTAATACCTATAAGGCTGAGGCTATTCAGTTCTTTGGTGAGATGGTAAGAGAGTTCGCAGATAAGGATAATGTCATCTATGAGCTTTGCAATGAGCCAAACGGAAATACCACATGGGCTGATATCACAGCATACGCGAATGAGGTGATTCCGGTTATCAGAAATGTAAAGGATAATGCTATTATCTTGGTAGGCACTCCTAACTGGTCTCAGAGAATTAATGAGCCTATGAATGCACCGCTTAAGTTTGACAATATTATGTATACCTATCACTACTATGCTGGCACACATGGTCAGGATATGAGAGATGAGCTTCAGGGCGCTATAGATAAAAATGTGCCTGTTTTCGTATCGGAGTTTGGAATTTCAAAGGCTGATGGCAAGGGCGGTGTATTCCCAGAGGATGGAGATAAGTGGCTCGAGCTTGTGAATAAAAACGGACTCAGTGCTTGTATCTGGGGTCTTTCAAACAAGAATGAGAGCTGTGCTCTCATAGACAGCCGCTGCGATAAAGTGGCTGACTGGACTAAGGATGAGCTCTCAGATCAGGGAAAGTGGATGCTTGAGAAGTTTTTGGGCAGGTAGATATGATGACTGTTAATGAAAAAATAGCGAGTCTTAGAAAGCTTATGAGTGATAGAGGAATCAGTGCATATCTGATTCCGACTGACGATTTTCATGCCAGTGAATATGTGGGGGATTATTTTAAATGCCGTAAGTTTATGTCTGGATTCACAGGCAGTGCAGGTACTCTCATAGTTACAGATAAGGATGCTCATCTTTGGGCTGACGGAAGATATTTCGTACAGGCTGCCAGACAGATAGAGGGTTCTGAGATTATTCTAGAGCGTATGCTAAATCCCGGTGTTCCTACTGTGGATGAGTTTATATTAAAGCATCTTGAAAATGCGGGTGCATGCCTAGGCTTCGATGGAAGATGTGTAACCTATTCAAAGGCTAAAAAGTATATGGACTTTTCAGCCGAGCATGGAAGTTCTCTTAAGATAGATGAGGATTTGGTAGATATCATCTGGGGAAGCGAAAGACCGGCTTTGGCGGACAGTGATGCCTGGGTTTTGGAAGAAAAATATGCAGGGGAGAGCGTAGAAAGCAGGCTGAATAGAGTGAGGGAAGCCTATAGAGAAAAGGGCTGCAGTGCACACCTTCTCACGGAGCTTTATGATATCGCTTATCTTTTGAATCTAAGAGCTGATGATATAGAAAATGTTCCTGTTTTTCTAGCATATCTTGTCGTTAAGGATGAGGGCGCTGTGCTTTTCACTCACGGAAGTCACTGGAGTGGTGCAGTAAAGGAGCATCTTAAGGCTAATGCTGTAGAGCTTAGGGAATATAATGATGTCTATGACTACCTGTCATCAAATGCGTTAGAGAATCAGAAAATTCTTTTAGATGGGAATATTGTAAACTTTAAGCTGGTCATGGCTCTTCCAAAGAGTGCGGCCTTAGAGTTTGCCACGAACCCTAGTAATCTGATGCGTGCTATTAAAAATGACACGGAGATTTCCAACACTAAGAAGGCTCACATAGAGGACGGCGTGGCTATGGTACGTTTTGCTATGTGGCTGTATGATGCGGTTAAGTCGAATAAAGAGACGGAGATAACTGCCAGCGATTATCTGGCCGCACTTAGAGCAAAGGGCGAAGGCTTTTTGGACCTTAGCTTTGACACGATAGCAGCCTATGGTCCTAATGCAGCTATGATGCATTATTTCCCAACTGCTGGCTCTGAGGCCACACTTAAGCCAGAGGGAATGCTTTTAGTGGACTGCGGTGGTCATTATCTTACAGGTACTACCGATATCACCCGTACTTACATGCTGGGTGAGCTTACAGATGAAATGAGAGAGGCCTACACGACAGTATTAAGATGTCATCTAAGACTTTTGGATGCCCACTTTATGAAGGGCATGAATGGCCCACAGCTGGATATACTGGCCAGAGGTCCTGTATGGGATCAGGGACTTGACTACAGATGCGGTACTGGACATGGTGTGGGACATATTTTAAATGTTCACGAGGGTCCTAACAGCTTTAGATGGAACATGACTAATCTTACTAGTATTCCACACCCTATAGAGCTGGGGATGATCACCACTGATGAGCCTGGACTCTATGTAGAAAATGGCTATGGAATCCGCATTGAAAGCGAACTGCTTTGCGTGGAGGACAGGGTTACAGAGTACGGTACATACTATAAATTTGAGCCGATTACATATGCCCCTATTGATTTGGGACCTGTTATAAAGGAAAGGCTCACGCAGTACGAGATAAAAACATTGAATGAATACCATGAGCTGGTATTTGAGACACTCTCTCCTAAGCTAAATGATGAGGAGAGGCTTTGGTTAAAAGAGGCTACTAAGCCATTTTAGGAATTATGAGTAAACTGCTTTTGGTAGATGGACACAGCATACTAAACCGTGCGTTTTATGGTCTGCCTGATCTTACGAATTCAGCTGGCGAGCATACAGGTGCAGTATATGGCTTCATCACGATTCTTAATAGAATACTTGAGTCAGAGAATCCAGACTACCTGGTAGTTGCTTTCGATGTGAAGACTCCTACCTTTAGACACGAGATGTTTAAGGAGTATAAGGGCACCAGACACGCGATGCCTGATGAGCTAAGAGAGCAGGTTCCGCGCATTCAGGAGCTGCTTAAAGCCATGGGGATTACTATTGCTACCCTGCCTGGCTTCGAGGCGGATGACATCCTTGGAACCCTTTCAGTACGTGGTGAAAAAAATGGCATGTCTGTAACGGTTCTCTCTGGAGACAGAGATCTTTTACAGCTGGCTACAGATGTAGTAAAAATCGTTATTCCAAAGACGAAGGCCGGCGGAACCGTTATAGAGGAGTATTTCGCGAAGGATGTATTAGAGACGCTTGGACTTACTCCTAAGCAGTTTATAGAATACAAGGCCTTAAACGGTGATACAGCAGATAATATTCCAGGGGTTCCAGGCATAGGAGAAAAGACAGCGACAGCGCTGATCTCTCAGTATGGCTCACTGGAGGAATGTATTAGAAATGCTGCCGATATAAAGCCGCCTAGAGCATCTAAAAATCTGATAGAGTTCGAGGAGCAGGCCAGACTTTCATTAGCTCTTGCCACGATAAATGTGGATTCACCAGTGGAGATAGATTTAGAGCAGACGAAGCTTAAGAATATATATACCCTTGAGGCATATGAGCTGTTCAGGCGGTATCAGTTTAAGGGGCTTTTGAATAAATTTGACGCATCTAATGAAAAGAGTGCAGTAGCTTTAGATTCATCCGTGGAGATAAAGATACCTACCGAGTATAAGAGTCTGGGAGAGCTAAATGAGGATGTTCTTTCAGGCGAGATAGGTATAGCGCTTAAGCTTTCGGATGGTCTTATACCACCAGCGCTGGCTATAGCTACTGAAGGTGAGATATATTCGGGTAGCGGATATGAGGTCTTAGATTTACTAAAGGGAGCCCTTTTAAAGGCAAAGCTGATAGCTGGCTTTAATCTAAAGACTACCATGCATCGCATCGATATAAAAAGCTCTGAGGATATCGGAGAGTTCTTCGATGCTGAGGTGGCAGCATATGTGCTTAATCCGATAGCTAATTCATATACGGCAGATGATGTTTCGCTGGCATATCTTGGCTTTAATATCGAGGAAAGTATAGAAAATGAGGCTTGGGTGGCTATAGCAGCTAAGGCGAATATGCTAAAGGCCTTAGATGAAACTAAGCAGACATATATATTTAAAGAGATAGAGCTTCCGCTTGTCCGCACGCTTTATGATATGGAGCGTGAGGGTATTGCCATGGATGCCACAGCTCTTAGAAGCTTCGGTGATTCGCTAAAGGGGCGAATAGAGGAGCTGACAGAGAGCATATATAAAGAAGCTGGTGAGGAGTTTAATATTAATTCTCCGAAGCAGCTGGGGGTAATCCTGTTTGAAAAGATGGGTCTTCCTTGTTCGAAGAAGACTAAGACCGGATATTCTACCTCGGTGGAGGTTTTGGAGGAGCTGGCAGTAGATTATCCGATAGTAAATTCCATACTTGAGTACAGACAGCTTACTAAGCTTATGAGTACCTATGTGGAGGGACTGGCAAATGCGGTCTCTGAGGATAAGAGAATTCATTCCACCTTCCAGCAGACGGTCACTGCCACTGGACGTATAAGCTCCACAGAGCCAAATCTTCAGAATATTCCTATCAGACTGGAGCTTGGAAGACAGATTAGAAAGGTATTTCTGCCAAAGGAGGATTGTGTATTCCTTGATGCAGATTATTCACAGATAGAGCTTAGAGTTATAGCACATTTGTCTGGAGATGAAAATCTTATAGAGGCATTTAAAGCTGGGCAGGATATTCACACCTCCACAGCCGCCAGAGTGTTTAAGGTGGCTTACGATGAGGTAACTCCTCTTATGAGAAGGCGTGCAAAGGCTGTTAACTTTGGTATCGTATATGGAATATCTGCCTTTGGACTTGCCAGGGATATAGGTGTAAGTCAAAAGGAGGCAAAGGAATATATAGCTTCCTATTTCGAATCTTATCCAAAGCTTAAGGCATATTTAGATGATTCTGTGGCACAGGCGAAGGAATGTGGCTATGCGGTCACCATGTGGGGCAGAAGGAGACCTATTCCAGAGCTTAAAAACTCGAATTTCATGCAAAGAAGCTTTGGAGAGAGAGTAGCCATGAATTCCCCAGTACAGGGAACAGCAGCTGATATAATAAAGGTGGCCATGGTAAAGGTGCACGACAGGCTTTTAAAGGAAGGTCTAAGGAGTAAGCTTTTGCTTCAGGTACACGATGAACTATTGATAGAGACATACAGGGAAGAACAGTCAAAGGTGGAAGCCATTCTTACGGAAGAGATGACAGGCGCCGCCGCTCTTAGTGTAGCACTATTAACAGATATGCATGCCGGAAATAGCTGGTATGAGGCAAAGTAGTTTTCAGGAGAAGAGAAATGACAGAGAAGGACGTAGTATTAGGACTGGATATAGGCACCAGAAATGTGGTGGGTGTGGTAGGCTATCAGACTCCTAATGGCTTCCATGTATTGGCATTAAATTCTAAGGAGCATGATACCAGAGCCATGCTGGATGGACAGATTCACGATATCGGAAGAGTCGGAGAAAAATGTCGTCAGGTAAAGGCAGAGCTGGAGAAGGAATTGGGGATTCCTTTGAAGCAGGCTTGTATAGCTGCCGCTGGTCGTGTGCTTCGCACTGTAACCACCAGAGTTACCATGAAGTTTAATGAGGAGACTGTAGTAACAGGAGAGGATTTACACGCTCTTGACATGATGGGTATCGATCAGGCTAATTCGGAGCTTCAGGTCGATGAGAATAAAAAGTACAAGTTCTACTGTGTGGGCTATACCACCATGAAATACTATCTGAATGATGAGGTATTTGGCTCACTTGAGGGACATAAGGCGGAGAGCATAGCAGAGGATTTGATAGTAACCTTCCTTCCAGAGGACGTAGTGGATGGTCTTTACTCTGCGGTGGCTAAGGCTGATATGGAGGTGGCTAACCTAACACTCGAGCCTATAGCTGCTATAAATATTGCTATTCCTAATGCATTTAGAATGCTTAACATCGCGCTTGTGGATGTGGGTGCAGGTACTTCCGATATTTGTATTACTAGAGATGGCAGTATCGTAGCCTACGGTATGATACCAGAGGCAGGAGATGAGCTCACTGAGGTAATCGTACAGGCATATCTGGTAGATTTTGCGACTGCGGAGATGATTAAGCTTTCGAGCACTACAGAGGAGGAGATTACCTATGAGGATATCATGGGTATAACTCATACTATAAAGGCTGAGGATGTCTGGAAGCTGACAGATCCAGTGATGGAGCGAATCGCAAAGAATGTATCCTCTAAGATAAAGGAACTAAATGGAGACAAGTCGGTATCTGCTATCTTCGTAGTAGGTGGCGGCGGAAAGGTTCATGGCTTCACAAAGACTCTCGCCGAAGAAATGGGCATCGTGGAGGAGCGTGTAGCACTTCGCGGCGCTGAGGTAATGAAGAATATCACCTTCGAGGGAGATGATTCTGTTAAGGATCCGCTCATCGTAACTCCTATCGGTATCTGCTTGAATTACTATGAGCAAAAGAATAACTTTATCATGATTCACTTCAACGGTGAAATCATGAAGCTTTATGATAATGGTCAGCTGACTGTGACAGATGCAGCTATGCAGGCGGGCTATTCAGCCGAGCAGCTCTTCCCAAGACGTGGAAAGGCTATAAACTTTACAGTAAATGGCAGCACCAGAATGATCAGAGGTTCAGAGGGTGAGTCCGCTGTAGTTACAAAGGATGGTGTAGCCTGTGGACTTTCTGAACCATTGGAGTTCAACTGTCACATAAATTTAGAGGCTTCCACCGAGGGAACAGCAGCTAGCGGAAAGCTTTCGGATTTGCCAGAATTTGGTAATTCCAAGCTGGAGTTCACTGTGAACGGACAGAGAGTAATCTGCCCTAAATTCATCGAGGTAAATGGAAGCTTAGAGCCAGGTGATTATGTAATCCAGGAGGGCGATGTGATAGAGAGCAGAGGCTTCTATACAGTAGGCCAGTTGGCTCAGTTTATGGATATGAAGATAGACCCTCTGGAGATGATCTATGTAAATAACAGAGAGGCCAGCACAGAAAGCTTAGTATATGAGAATTTCTCAGTAGATTTCGCACCTAGAGAGGAAGAGAGAACAAATACCACCTACGAGGAGCTTACGGCACCTTCAGAGGCTTTGCAGCCAGAGGATGCTAAGACTGTGGAGGGCGCACCTCATCTTTCGGTCATCACAGGCGGAATTCATATCACACTTAACGGGGAAAGCTACGAGCTTACTGGAAAGGACGATTATATCTTTGTAGATATATTTAATCTCATAGAGTTCGATCCTAATGAGGCAAATGGACGCTCTGTAGTTACCACTATAAATGGCAACAAATGTCAGTATGCTGATCCACTTAATGATGGTGATGTAGTGGAGCTTCGCTGGGCATAGATTATGGAATTTTTTTCGATAGCATCTGGCAGCTCTGGAAATGCCATATATGCCGGAACAGATAAGCACGGAGTCCTCATAGATGTGGGGATATCTGGAAAGAGAATAGAGGCTGGGCTGAATCTATACGACCATACTGGAAGGGATTTGGACGGCATTCTTATAAGCCATGAGCATTCAGACCATGTGTCTGGTCTTGGAGTGATAGCCAGAAAATATAATATTCCTATATACGGAACAGAGAAAACCCTAAAGAAGCTTAGACGATCTGGTTCCATAGGATCTATAGATCCCTTACTTTGGCATGAGATATCAGCTGATGAGGATTTTTCGATAGGAGATATGATAATTCACCCGTTCTCTATCAGCCATGACGCGGCCTGTCCGGTGGCCTACCGAATAAAAAACGGTGAGAAATCAGTGGCTGTTTGTACGGATTTAGGCTACTTTGATGAGTATATAGAGAATAATCTAAAGGGTTTGGATGCGCTTCTTTTGGAAGCGAATCACGATATCAGAATGCTTCAGGCTGGAAGCTATCCTTACCAGCTTAAGTGCAGAATCCTGGGAGATATGGGACACCTTTCAAATGAGGCTGGCGGAAAGCTTTTGTCAAAGGTTTTGCATGATGACATAAAGCATGTTTTCCTAGGACATTTGTCGAAGGAAAATAATTATCCAGACCTGGCCTATGAGGCTGTGTGTGCAGAGGTAACTATGTCTGACACACCGTATAATGGAAAAGATTTTAATATAACAGTGGCTTCCAGAGAGGAGGTAAGCGAGCTGATCTCGCTTTAGGATGGATCTTTTTGACTACATGCGACAAGTAAATAGTGCACATGACAGTCCCCTGGCAAGCCGAATGAGACCGACTACCCTGGATGAGGTGGTGGGGCAGGAGCACATAATAGGAAAGGATAAGCTCCTTTACAGAGCTATTCAGGCGGATAAACTGGGCTCAGTGATTTTTTATGGTCCGCCGGGAACGGGAAAGACCACGCTGGCACAGGTGATAGCCAACACCACTAAGGCAAGGTTTCACCAGATAAATGCCACCAGTGCTGGTAAAAAGGATATGGAGGATGTGGTGGCTGCTGCCAAAGCTGACATGGCTATGTCAGGAGCGAAGACCATACTCTTTATAGACGAGATACACCGCTTTAACAAGGGGCAGCAGGATTATCTTCTTCCATATGTGGAGGATGGAACTCTGGTATTAATAGGAGCGACCACCGAGAATCCTTACTTCGAGGTGAACTCAGCGCTTATAAGCCGAAGCAGAATATTCGAGCTTAGGCCGCTTAGCACTGAGGATATTAAAAAGCTCATTCTTCGCGCAGTGAGCGACGAAGAAAAGGGCATGGGCAGCTATAAGGCTGTGATAGACGATGATGCGGCACAGTTTCTTTCAGAGGTGGCTGCGGGTGATGCCAGAAATGCCTTGAGTGCCATAGAGCTGGGAGTGCTGACTACCGACCGCTCTGCGGATGGATATATACATATCACACTGGATGTGGCTAGTGAGTGTATTCAAAAAAAGGCTCACAGATATGATAAATCGGGAGATAACCACTATGACACCATCTCAGCATTTATAAAGAGCATGAGAGGGTCGGATCCAGATGCATGTGTGTATTATCTGGCCAGGATGCTGGCTGCTGGCGAAGACCCAAAGTTCATTGCCAGGCGAATGGTTATATGCGCGTCAGAGGATGTGGGAATGGCAGATTCAAATGCCTTAAATGTAGCAGTAAATGCATTTTTGGCAGTAGAGCGAATAGGTATGCCTGAAAGCCAGATTATTTTGTCACATGCAGCCATATATATAGCTTTAGCGCCGAAGTCTAACTCGGCAGTAAATGCCATCTTTGCTGCCAATGCAGCAGTGGAAAAGGGTGTTACACCACCGATACCGGTACATTTGCAGGATGCTCACTACGGTGGACATGAAAATCTGGGACACGGAATCGGATATGAGTATGCTCATGACTTTCCAAATCATTTCTCGCATCAGAGATATTTGCCGGAAGGTCTTAACATAGGTGATTTTTATCAGGCTGGACGCCTAGGGGCAGAGAAGGAACTGATAGATAGATTAGAGAGGATGAGAAAAGATGAAACCTTACAGTGAGATGAGTAACGAAGAGCGCAGTAGTGAGCTTGCCAGAGTAAGCCAGGAGTACAAGACTCTTAAAAACGCAGGTCTTGCACTTGATATGAGCAGAGGTAAGCCATCCAGCGACCAGCTTGATCTGGGTATGGAGATGCTGAACTGTCTTGACAAGCATTCTGTAATGAATGCAAGCAACGGCGTAGATACCAGAAACTATGGTGTTTTAGATGGTATCCCAGAGGCTAAGGAGCTTATGGCTGAGGTTATGGGAACTACAGCTGATCATGTAATCGTATGCGGATCATCTTCTTTGAATATAATGTATGACCAGATATCAAGAGGTTATGCTAAGGGCTTTATGGGAAATACACCATGGTGCAAGCTAGAGAAGAATGTAAAGTGGCTTTGCCCAGTGCCTGGTTATGACAGACACTTTGCAGTTACAGGCAGCTTTGGAATCGAAATGATAAACGTTCCAATGACACCACAGGGTCCTGATATGGATGTAGTGGAGAAGCTTGTGAGCGAGGATGAGATGATAAAGGGCATCTGGTGCGTTCCTAAGTATTCTAACCCACAGGGTGTTGTATATTCAGATGAGACTGTCAAGCGTATGGCTGCATTAAAGCCAGCGGCTAAGGACTTTAGAATTTTCTGGGATAATGCTTATGCTGTACATCATCTCTATGACGAGCAGCTTGAGATTCTTGATATCATATCAGAGTGTGAGAAGGCAGGAAATCCAGACATGGTATTTGAATTTGCCTCTACCTCTAAGATTTCCTTTGCAGGTGCAGGTATAGCTGCCATGGCTGCATCTAAGGAGAATATAGCAGACATAAAGAAGACTATGACCGTTCAGACTATCGGTTTTGACAAGATAAACATGCTTCGTCATGTTCTCTATTTCAAGGATGGCGCAGGCGTGGCTGAGCATATGAAGAAGCATGCAGCTCTACTTCGCCCAAGATTTGAGACAGTGCTTGAGACACTTGAAAATGAACTGGGTGGTCTGGGCGTAGGAGAGTGGATAAGCCCAAGAGGCGGATATTTTGTATGTTTTGAGGCTCTCGAGGGCTGTGCTACAAGGATTATCGAGCTCTGTCAGCAGGCAGGTGTGGTTATGACTCCAGCTGGAGCACCATTCCCATACGGAAAGGATCCTAAGGATTCAGTTATCAGAATTTCACCTTCGTACCCTACCTTAGAGGATTTGAGCATGGCTATGCAGGTGTTCGTAGTAGCTGTAAAGCTGGCATCTCTTGAGAAGATGAACTAGTTGTGATATACTATTTGACTAAGTTTTTACAATATCAAACCAAAAGATTAGGAGTTAAGAAATGAATTTTAGACCCTGTATTGACATCCATGATGGAAAGGTCAAACAAATAGTTGGCTCGTCACTCGATGACGAGGCTGGGTCCGCGGCGGAAAACTTTGTTTCCAAGCGTGACGCCGACTTTTTCGCTGAGTTTTATGCTAAGGATGATTTGACCGGCGGACACGTTATATTACTTAATAAAAAAGATAGCCCATTTTATGAGGAGACCAAGGCACAGGCACTTAAGGCACTTGCTGCATTTCCAGGCGGACTTCAGGTAGGTGGCGGTATAAATCCAAGCACAGCTATGGAGTTTCTAAAAGCTGGTGCATCACATGTTATTATTACCAGCTATGCTTTCACAGATGGAAAGGTGGATTATGACCATTTGGAGGCTATGAGAGCTACCGTTGGAAAAGAGCATTTGGTGTTAGATTTAAGCTGTAGAAGAGACGATGACGACTACATTATCGTCACAGACCGTTGGCAGAAGGAAAGCCATGAAAAGCTGACACCGGAGCTTTTAGATAAGCTTAGTGAATATGCTGATGAGTTTTTAGTACATGCCGTGGACATGGAGGGAAAGCGCATCGGTGTAGATATAGAGCTGGTAAAGCTTTTGGGTGACTGGGGTAAGGCTCCTGTCACATACGCAGGTGGAATTGCCAGCTATGATGATATAGATGATATCCGTGAGGCAGGCAGTGATAGGGTCGACTTTACTATAGGATCTGCACTTGATCTTTTTGGTGGAGAATTAAATTACGAAACTGTATTAAATATTGTTAATGATTTGAGCTAGAGAGGAACTGACATGTACAAGATTAACTCTAATTTCCAGAAGCTTCCAGGAAGCTATTTATTTTCAACTATCGCAAAGAAGGTAGCAGCTTATTCTGCTGCTAATCCTTCAGCTGATATTATAAGACTTGGTATAGGTGATGTAACACAGCCTATAGCACCAGCCGTTATAAAAGCGCTGCACACCTCAGTAGATGAGATGGGAAATTCTGCGACCTTCAGAGGCTATGCACCAGATCTTGGCTATCCATTTCTTCGCGAGGTAATCGCAAAGGATGATTATCAGGCTAGAGGCTGTGATATCTCAGCAGATGAAATATTCGTATCTGATGGAGCTAAGTCAGACAGTGCTGATATTCAGGAGCTTTTCGCGCTTGACACCAGAATCGCTGTATGTGATCCAGTATATCCTGTATATGTAGACTCTAATGTAATGGCTGGCAGATGCGGTACCTATGATGAGAAGACCGGTAAGTGGAGCGATCTTACATATATGCCGACCACAGCAGAAAACGGCTTTGTACCTGCATTCCCTGAGAAGGCTCCAGATGTTATCTATCTTTGCCTTCCTAATAACCCTACTGGTACTACACTCACTAAGGCTCAGCTTCAGGAGTGGGTAGATTATGCAAATAAGAATGGCAGCCTTATTATCTTCGATGCTGCATATGAGGCATATATCTCAGAGCCTGATGTTCCACATACTATTTATGAGTGTGCTGGTGCAAAGACCTGTGCTATCGAGATTAGATCATTCTCAAAGAATGCTGGCTTCACTGGTGTTAGACTTGGATTTACTGTAGTTCCAAAGGATCTTGTGTGCGATGGTGTAAGCCTAAATGCTATGTGGGCTCGTCGTCATGGAACTAAGTTTAATGGTGCTCCATACATCATCCAGAGAGCTGGTGAGGCAGTTTACTCAGCAGAGGGTAAGGCAGAGCTTAAGGAGCAGGTAGCTTACTATATGAATAATGCTAAGACTATCTACACTGGTCTTAAGGATGCAGGCTATGAGGTATACGGCGGTGTGAATGCACCATATATCTGGCTCAAGACTCCAGATAATATGACCTCTTGGGACTTCTTTGATTTCCTTCTTGAGAAGGCTAATGTAGTAGGAACTCCAGGTTCAGGCTTTGGTCCAAGCGGTGAAGGCTACTTTAGACTGACTGCTTTTGGAACACATGAAAATTCAGTTAGAGCACTTGATAGAATAAAGAAACTATAAAATGAAAGTATTATTAGTAGACGACGAAGAATTAATTGTAAAAGGATTAAAATTCTCCCTGATTCAGGATGGATGGGATGTAGAGTATGCACCTGATGGCGAGGTGGGTCTTGCCATGATAAAGGCCAATACATACGATATCATCCTTCTTGATCAGATGATGCCGGGACTGGATGGACTTCAGGTTCTGGCAGCGGTTAGGGAATTCTCGAGGGTTCCTATCATCATGCTTACCGCTAAGTCAGACGACATGGACAAGGTGTTGGGACTTGACTTTGGAGCGGATGATTATATAACGAAGCCGTTTAATGTCATGGAGGTAAAATCCAGAATCAAGGCTATACTCAGACGAGTAAAGGGAGAATCAGAATCTGGCTCGCCTACTGATACAGGAAATGTCGTGCAGCAGGCAGAAGACCAAAGACAGGAAAGCGTTCAGAGTACTGCACCATCCTACAATACAAATGTAAATCTGGATTCTAATCTTAGAAGGGTAAGAGTAGAAGGCAGAGTGGTAGAGCTTACAGGAAAGGAGTATGAGCTGCTTCGCATTCTTATGTCCGATCCTGGAAGACTCTTTACTAGAGAACAGCTTTTATCATTAGTTTGGCAGCAGGATGGCGGTGGTGATGACCGCACAGTAGACGTAACTGTTCGACGTCTTCGCGAGAAGCTGGAGACTAATCCTAAGGAGCCTAAATATATCTGCACCAGCTGGGGCAGAGGCTATTACTACGGAGGCTAAGAATGAAAAAAGCCTTTCGAAGCGTAAAGTTAAGATTGATTTTTGTAATTCTATTAATGGGAATCGTGCCCTTCACATGCATGATTCCTATTTCGTTATGGGCGTATAATTCTGTTTCTATACAAAGAGATGCGTCAAATATGCTCTCTGAGGCCGCTACCTTTTCTAATGAAGTAGTAAGTACAGGCTATGCAGCAGGCGTCCAAAATCCCACTATGGATATGAAATTCAGAGCGACAGCTAATGCTTACAATGGCAGACTTATGCTTATTAATGAGGCGCTTGTGGTAGTGCATGACACCTACGGCGTGGATACTGGCAGGACTGTGGTGTGGGATAATGTCTTAAAGGCCGCCAAAGGTGCCAGCTCTCATCACTATGACAATGAGACCGAGGTTCTCACCGTCGTGCAGCCCTTGAATAACTTTGCCGGTGGAACAGTGGCTGTGCTTCTGATGAGTAAGGATATGACCTATATAAAGAACAATAGAGATGTTTTTATATCCTATTTTCTTATAGCTATGGTTATTATTTACTCACTGTCCATATTTGCTGCATTTACCTTTTCAAGGTATTTTACGGGTCCGCTCAACAGGATTAAGATGCAGCTTAAGAGTGTAAACAATGAACACAGCTCACAGCTTAGAACTACTGGTGCCTACAAAGAGGTGGAAGAGATAGCGCAGGCTATGAATGAGACCTTAAACAAGCTTCAGGCTATCGATAAAAGCCGTCAGGAGTTCGTTAGTAATGTGTCGCATGAGCTTAAGACCCCGCTTACTTCCATGAAGGTTCTCGCTGATTCCATAAACGAGAGTCCGGATGCACCTATCGAAATGTACCAGGAATTCATGGCAGATATCACTGGTGAGATAGACCGTGAGAACAAGATAATAAATGATCTGTTGGCATTGGTTAAAATGGATAAGTCAGAGATGAAGCCAAATGTGGAGCAGGTCAATATAAATGCCTTGATAGAAGCTATATTAAAGAGAATTAAGCCTATAGCAGATAAGGCTGAGGTATCAGTTCTTTTCGAGACCTTCAGACCGGTTACAGCTGAGGTGGATGAGGTAAAGCTTTCTCTTGCTATATCTAATCTGGTAGAAAATGGTATTAAATATAATAAGGCGGGCGGAGAGGTTCGAGTTACACTAAATGCGGACCATCAGTATTTTTACATAAAGGTGGAGGATGATGGACTGGGAATACCAGAGGATGCATTACCGTATGTATTTGAAAGATTCTACAGAGCAGACAAGTCTCACAGCCGAAAGATAGGCGGAACAGGACTGGGTCTTGCCATAACAAAGTCTGCTATCACCCTGCACAAGGGTGAGATAAAGGTTACTTCCGTTTTGGGAGAGGGCTCTACATTTGATGTGAGAATTCCTCTTACTTATATAGCAGAGGGGGAGGAATAATATTATGAAAAGTTATTTTAAATCCCTTTTTCTGATGCTGGTACTTACACTTAGCAGTGTCTTGCTTTTTTCTGCCTGTGGGAACTCTGCTGGTAATATCAAGTTATATTATATTACTACAGACAAGGATGGCTTCAAGGCTGTAAATTATAAGCTGGAGTCCACCACACTGGGAGCGCAGGTGGATGAGGTGCTGGGTAAGCTTACCTCTGATGTAAATTCTGTCAGCTACAGAAAGCTGGTGCCTTCTGAGGTGGAAATCACGGAGAACAAAATAGCTGGAGATGGAACTGTTACATTGAACTTTAACAGTGCATATAGTCAGCTAGATACATATACAGAGGTGCTGGTCAGATATTGCCTTGTAAAGTCCCTCACACAGATAGATGGCGTGGAGGCTGTGGCTATTTATGTCAGAAATGAGCCGCTTACGGATAGTGCCGGAAATGTGGTGGGAGCGATGACCTTTGATTCATTTATAGAGGATTTCTCAAATGAGAATGATTCTATGAAGTCTGTGGAGCTGAATTTATATTTTGCGTCGGCTGATGGCATAAGCTGTGTGGCTGAGACGAGAGAACTCCATTATTCGTCTAATATTTCATTGGAGCGACTTATAATGGACAGGCTTATGAAGGGTCCTAATTTGACCTTTTTACAGCGAGCTATAGCTTCAGACGCTAAGCTAATATCGGTTTATACGCTGGATAATGTCTGCTATGTGAACTTTGACTCTACTTTCCAGACTACGGTAAGCGGTGTGACAGGAAATGTTACTATCTATTCTATAGTGAATTCGCTCACGGAGCTGGACTACATAGATGCCGTGCAGTTTATGGTGGGAGGAGATGCAGCTTCCATACCTACCTCGAATATAAATCTTTCAGCGCCAGTTACCAGAAATGAAGATATTATAAAGGTTATCTCGCAGGCACAATAGTATTATATTACAGGAGTTATTATGTCATACGAAAGCTTTGCGGCTGTATATGATTTGTTTATGGATAATGTTCCATACGACAAATGGACCGAAAACATAGACTTTTTTCTAAAAAAATATGAAGTGCCTTCCAAGCTGGTATGCGATTTGGGCTGTGGAACAGGACAGATTACCAGAAGGCTTCGAGACAGGGGTTATGACATGACGGGTATAGACCTGTCCCCGGAGATGTTAGGAGTAGCGATGGAGGGTGACAGTGATGGGATATTGTACCTCTGTCAGGATATGAGAGAGTTTGAACTCTATGGAACGATGGGAGCTATTATATCCGCTTGCGACAGTATAAATTATCTCGAGTCGACGGATGATTTGTACATGGTTCTTTCTCTTATGAAAAACTTTCTGGACGTAGGAGGACTTTTTATTTTTGATGTAAATACCAGATATAAGTATGAAACAGTTTTGGCAGATAATACATTTGCTGAGAGCAGAGAGGAAGGTGCCTTTATCTGGGAGAATGAGTATGACCCGGAAGAAAAGAATAATTACTATGGGCTTACGTTGTTTATAGGGGATGATGAATCAGGCTTTGAGCGGTTCTATGAGGAGCATGTTCAGCATGCTTTTTCCCATGAGGAGATACTTGAGACCATAAAAAAAAGTGGTTTTATGGAGCTGATAGAGTGTGTGGATGTAGATACGATGTCAGAGGTTCGTAACGAAAGTGAAAGAATTTACTATATTTTAAGGCGACAGATTTAGATTTTTGTTGAATTTGCTACAAACATGCGATAAAATATAGTTTAGGTATAATTTTGCCTAAAATAGCATATAAATATGCCGCGATATTGAAACACACGGAGGAAAGAATGAGTAAGAAGGAAAAAGCGCCTAAGAATAAGGCAGGCAAAAAAGTATTTAAGCTTGGATTAGTGCCTAAGGTAGTGGCTATAATGGTAATAGCCATGTCACTGAGTACATTTATTACAGTTAATTCGGCATTGAATTCAGCTGCAGAAACACTGCAGGCACAGACGATGGATTATCTGCTGGACGTGACCAAGGCTTATGGTGAACTTTTGGATGCAGACCTTCTTAACTATGAGGATTATTTGTATTCCTATGATACCAAGATGGATAGAATGACCTATACACAGTGTGGTATTTCAGAGCTTGAGAGCTCGTATGGATACATAGTAGATAGAGATGGTATCATGCAGGTTCATCCTACCGAGAGTAAGATAGGTGAGCCAGTTACTAACGATACGATTAAGAAGGTAATAGCTGACATCCAGGCTGGCAAGGGAATGGCTAGAAAGTCTGAGGTAGTTCAGTATAACTTCAAGGGTGTAGATAAATATGCAGCATACTATGTATCCTTTGATACACAGGCAGTGCTTGTAATCGGCGCAGATAAGGAGGAGGTACTCGAGGAAATCGAGTCAACCAGAAATAGAACCTATGCCATTTCTGTTATCATCCTTATCATAGGTGTAGCAGTAGTAGCTACAGTTCTTTCAGTACTCCTAAAGCCACTTGTTAAGACTGTTGTAAACACTACTAACATGTCAGATGGTGATATTTCTGTAGATTCTTCTAAGGGTGTATTGAATGGTAATGATGAGGTTTCACAGCTCGTCACAGCGTATAATAACCTTAAGAATAAGCTGGGTGATATCGTAGGCGTAATAAATTCTAATGCTTCTAATATGAATACTAATGGACAGGAGCTCGTAGAGACAGTAGGTTCTGTTCAGGAGTCTATAAACGATGTGCTTACTGCTATCGATGAAATAGCTCAGGGTGCCACTTCACAGGCACAGGATACTGAGGAGTGTACCAGATCACTTTGCTCACTGGATGATGCTATCGTAGCCCTTGGAAATCAGATTAATAACCTTAAGAAGGCTGCAGTGGATGCTAATAATTCGGCTGTAAATGCTATGAACAGCATGAACACCTTGGTAGGTATTAATAATAAGACCAAGGAAGATATCGATGTGATCGTAGCTCAGTCTAACAGCACAGCTGCTGCTTGTTCTGAGATTAACAACTTCGTAGATACTATTAATGAAATCGCTAGCCAGACTTCACTTCTTTCACTGAATGCTTCTATCGAGGCTGCTCGTGCAGGTGAGTCAGGAAGAGGCTTCGCTGTAGTAGCTGGTGAGATTCAGAAGCTTTCTGACCAGTCAGCCAGCGCAGCTCAGGAGGTACAGAAGATCGTTGAGAGCCTTACCTCTGAAATCGAGAACACTGCTAAGCTGGCTAATAACTTAGGTGATTCAGCTACACTTCAGCTTTCTACCTTAAGTGCTACTTCAGGTGAGTTCGATAAGGTTAATGCAGGTGTTAAGGCTATTGATTCTGCTGCAGAGCAGATCGCAAGCGAGGTAGTAGTAGTAACCAAGGCTAAGGATGATATCTCAGGACAGATTACCTCACTTTCAGCTTTGGCTCAGGAGAATGCAGCTTCTTCAGAGGAGACCACCGCTAGTGCTACTCTTATTCATGAGAGCGTAGATGGACTTAACAGCCTGGCTGAGAGAATTCAGGATATCTCTAATGAGTTGGTAGAAGAGATGAAGTTCTTTAAGCAGTAAATAAAGTATGGTTATGTGACCGCCCGGGAAGGTTTCCCGGGCGGTTTTTGCGTTGGGATGCTGATAGGATGACTTTTGTACGGCTGTTATAGGTGTTACAGGGCAACGTATTTGTGCATTACAGTGTAATAGGTTGCCTTATTTATGTCATTATGTGAGTAGAAGGCAACGGATTGGCTTGTATTTATCTTAGAGGTTGCTTTATCTATGTAATTTGAGTTTGTAGAGGCAACCTAGTCATAAGAGTTTGAGGAAAAAGTTGCTTTTATTTGTTGTGATTGCTGTTTTGGAGCAACGGTTTAGGCTGTATTTTTTAAGAACGTTGCTTTTTATGAGAGCCGGGCTTTAGATTAGCATTGTGGTTGCGATAAATAGGAAGTTATGTTATATTTTTAACATTGCTAAAAACGAGGAGGGTCCCATGAGAGGTATTTATACATCGGTAAATGAAATAAGAAAGAAAGTTTATTCAGAGATAGCTAAGCTGTCTTATGAATATCAGGATGGAGATCTTCATCGTATGGAGTTGATACCATACGAGATTCTGCCGGGAGAGGAAAGCAAGTATAGGGATTCGGTTTTCCTGGAGCGTGCTATCGTAAGAGAGCGTATGAGACTCGCTATGGGTCTATCTGTAAGAAATGCAGACAGTATGTCAGCTGTCTCAGAGGGTGCTTTAGATGCTGTAAAGCCTGAGACCTATTATGAGCCGCCTCTAATAAATATTATTAAATTCGCCTGCCATAAGTGTCCTGAGAATATGGTATATGTGACTGATGCCTGTGAGGGCTGTCTGGCACATCCATGTCAGGAGGTTTGCCCTAAGGATGCTATTTCATTTGACAAGCATGGCAAGTCTGTTATAGATCAGGAAAAGTGCATTAAGTGCGGCAAATGTATGTCTGTTTGCCCATATAATGCTATCATGAAAAGAGAGCGTCCATGTGCAAAGGCATGTGGTATGAATGCTATTTCATCAGATGAGTATGGACGCGCCCAGATAGATCAGGAGAAGTGTGTATCCTGTGGAATGTGTCTAGCTAACTGTCCTTTTGGAGCCATCGGTGATAAGGCACAGATTTTCCAGGTAATACAGGCTATTAAGTCAGGTAAGCCTGTATATGCAGCTATTGCACCAGCTATCGCAGGTCAGTATGGACCTGATATGAAGCCTAATAAAATAAGACCTGCCTTCCAGGCTCTTGGCTTTAAGGATGTAGTGGAGGTGGCTATAGGAGCAGATCTTTGTACTATTTCTGAGGCTAAGGACTTTTTAGAGGAGGTTCCAGAGAAGCTTCCTTTCATGGCTACATCATGCTGTCCTGCATGGTCTATGATGGCAAAGAAGCTCTTCCCAGAGCAGGCAAAGTGCATTTCCATGGCACTGACTCCTATGGTGCTTACAGCCAGACTGATAAAGGAAAAGGAGCCTGATGCATTGGTAGCATTTATCGGACCTTGCGCAGCTAAAAAGCTGGAAGCCATGAGAAGAACCATCAGATCTGATGTCGACTTTGTTTTGACCTTCGAGGAAGTTATGGGAATGTTTACAGCTAAGGATGTGAACTTTGCAGAGCTTCCAGAGGATCACTCTATGCACGGTGCTTCTGCTGATGGACGAGGCTTCGCAGTGGGCGGTGGAGTAGCCAGCGCTGTGGTTAACTGCATAAAGAAGGATCATCCTGAAATGGAGGTTAAGATAGCTTCTGCTATGGGACTAGATGAATGTAAGAAGCTTTTGACTATGGCTAAAGCTGGAAAGTACAATGGATATCTTCTTGAGGGAATGGCGTGTCCTGGCGGATGCGTAGCCGGTGCAGGTACCATTCAGCCTATAGCAAAGTCTACTGCTGCTATTAAGATGCAGATGAAGGGCTCTACCAATGAGCATGTATATCAGAGTGATTATCAGGATATGCTGCCGGCTCTCGAGGAAAAGTACAAGATACTGACAGCTGCTCCTGCAGAGGATTAGAATAGCAAATGAAATACGTTGGAAGGTTTTTTACAGCCTTACTTACATTAGTTCTCATATTAGTAATATTGATTCTTGGGGTGGTTCTTACTTTAGAGTATGGACCATCTAAAAGTGCTAGAAACCTCTTTGTGAATTCTGCGATGGAGAGCTCTGCAGGAAAATTTCTTGCGACTACATTTCTTGGAAAAAAGAATGTAGAGGAGATTATGAAGCTGAACTCTATCGAAGAGACAGATGAGGTTACGGATAGCTCACTCATAGTTATAGCACCACCAGCGGGTTCGACAGAGGAAGCCTCTGGCGAGGATACATTTGTCGATCCAAGGATTACTGCCCAGGCGGAGCTGGACAGATTAGCCAAGCGTGGAATGGATTTGACGGATTTGGCGGAGGAAGAGGGTATAGAGATATTCCAGTATCATGGTCCTACATTCAATGCGAAGGTGGCTTTGATACATGATCCTAGTCGCGTATGTGTGGCAAACTGCGGACACTTAGGCTCAGGAAGAGGAATGACTGTGGCAGCGATGGCTGAGGCCAATGGCGCACTTATCGCTATAAACGGAGGAGGCTTTGAGGATGAGGGCGGACACGGCTCTGGCTCGATTCCGATAGGAATAGTTATCCAGGATGGTGAGCTAAAGTGGGGAGAACTTGAAACCACATATGAGGTCATAGGCTTTGATTCGAATAACATATTAGTAGTGGGAAAGATGACAGCCCAGAAGGCCTTGGATAGAGGCATGCAGACAGCGCTCTCATTTGGACCGATACTCATCGTAAATGGTGAGCCTACCATAGTGAATGGATATGGTTCAGGAGTTAACCCAAGAACTGCCATAGGGCAGGCGTCTGATGGAACAGTTATTCTTATAGTGGCGGACGGTCGTCAGCCAAACAGCCTGGGCGCGACGTACTCTGATCTTATAAATATGATGCTAGAGTATGGTGCAGTAAATGCAGCGAACCTCGACGGTGGCTCCTCGTCTATGATGTGGTACAAGGGTGAATATATAAACCAGTGTGCATCCCTTTATGGAGCCAGAAGTATACCGACTACGATATTAGTTAAGTAATGGATATTATTTTTAATGGACGATACACCTATTTTTTGGAAAGTTTATAAGGCATTAGTTACATTGGCTGTTATCATAATCATAGCTGTGGTGGCAGTATTATATGTCGCATTGTCCAAATATGAGGATAGACAGAGAGCTTTGTATGTGAAGCCGCCAAAGGAGCTGCCTATACCGGAGGCAGCGGCTACACCTGCACCTTCTGCGATGCCTGCAGAAGTGTTAGAAGCTGAGCGTGGAGTGGCTGTGTTGGCTCCAGATTTCTATAAAGTGATTATAAATGGCACTGTTATGGAAGAAAAGGATATATACACTAAGGGTGATTTGGGAATAAAAGAGGATTATTTGGAGTATTTGGATAATCCGAATGACTTCCCTGGTATGGTGGTTTACTATGTGCCGGATATGGATGAGTCTGTGATAGTGGAGGCGTACGATGCATTTGGCGAGAAGGTAGAGCCAGATCTGGGAGCGTGGCCATATTATCAGTATAACCTTCGCGAGGGCGTTATCAGTGCAGATAGAGCAGAGTTCTACAATGACCTAGTACAAAAATACGTAAAGTTTTGTATGAATGAGGGTGAGCTTTCGGATATACTGGGATACTTTGTAAGTGGAACAGACACTTATAATAAACTGGGCAAAATGGATGGTGTAAAAAGCTACTCTGGAAAGCATGATGGTCTAGAGATCGGTGAGGCTTCATTCTCAAGGTACTATGAGTACACACCGAATCTTTACCATGTTCAGATAGACTTTGTCTACACAGTGAAATCTGGAAATATTAGCAGGGACAATCCTACGACACTGGACTGCTATGTGGCTAAGATAAATGGAAATTGGAAAATTTTTAGGATGGATATTTCTTAATGAGTCAGAATTTGATACCTATTATAATTCCATCATACGAACCTGATGAGCGTCTTTTGGTACTCCTTGAGGCGCTTTTTAGTACGCCATTTTTAGATTCATGCCCGGTGATTCTAGTGGATGACGGCAGCGGCGAAAAATATAATCATTTTTTCGAGGCTGCTAAGTCGCGCTTCGGAGTGACAGTTTTAGTTCATGAGGTAAACAAGGGCAAGGGCAGGGCACTCAAGGATGCTTTTTCGTATTGCCTCACCACATATCCGAATATGGTAGGGGTGGTGACAGCCGACTCTGATGGGCAGCACACACCTGCTGATATAATAAAGTGTATGGATGCACTTTTAAAATCACCAGAAGCTTTGATTCTGGGTAGCAGGGATTTTTCGCTGGACAATGTTCCGCCTAAGAGCAAGTTTGGAAATAATCTTACAAGCAAGGTGTTTAAGACCTTTTTTAAGCTCTCGATTTCGGACACGCAGACCGGACTAAGGGCGATACCACGCTCCTTTATGACTAAGCTATTAGATGTGGAAGGGGAGCGTTTTGAGTATGAAACCTATATGCTTCTTGAGAGCAAGGGTGTATGCCCGATAATAGAGGTGCCTATAGAAACTGTCTATGACTCGACAGAGCACCATCAGACGCATTTTAATCCAGTGCTGGATTCTATAAGAATATATGGCGTGTTCTTTGCGCGGTTTATCAGGTTTGCGATATCCAGCCTGTCATCAGCTGTTTTAGATTTTATTTTATTTTGGATCTTCTGCAGGCTGTTTAAGGTGGCAGCTCCTGTGTACTATGTGGCGATAGCTACAATATGCGCACGTGTGCTGTCCGCGACGTATAACTATATTATAAACCGTGTCGTGGTGTTTAAGAGTAAGGAGAGCGGCGGCAGATCATTCGTGAAGTATGCGGTGCTAGCCGTGCTTCAGATGCTTCTTAGCTCTGTTTTTGTGACGTTAGGGGTAAATATGCTTCTTTTGCCAGAGGTTCTTGTGAAGCTGGTGGTAGACACGACACTGTTTATCATTAGCTATTTCGTGCAGAAGAGGGTGGTGTTTATTAACGCATAGTTAACGCATAGTGCGAAGCATCTATGCGTTCTAGAAATCTCGGCTTTGCCGAGATTTCGCCCACCTGTAGGAGAAAACGAATAGCCAGTCGCAGCCTGTGTATAGGCTGCTTTTTTATTTGTTTACTGGGAGGATGCTGTTGGGTGGAGGTTTTGCCAGTAATCCTAGGCAGTGGCGGTGGGAGATTACTGGTAAGGTAGCCAGGGCATAGGGCGGTGCCAGTAAATAGTGTATAGGCTGCTTTAGAATTACTGGGAGGAAGCTATTGGGTGGGGGTTTAGCCAGTAATCCTAGGCAGTGGCGGAGGGAGATTACTGGTAAGGCAGCCAGGGCATGGGGCGGTGCCAGTAAATAGTGTTTAGGCTGCTTGGGAATTACTGGGAGGATGCTGTTGGGTGGAGGTTTAGCCAGTAATCCTAGGCTGTGGCGGTGGGAGATTACTGTTAAGGCAGCCAGGGCATAGGGTAGTGCCAGTAAATAGTGTCTAGGCTGCATTGGAATTACTGGTAGGAAGCTATTAGGTGGAGGTTTGCCAGTAATGCAGGCAGTGGCGGAGGGAGATTACTGGTAAGGCAGCCAGAGCATGGGGCGGTGCCAGTAAATAGTGTTCAGGCTGCTTAGGGATTACTGGGAGGATGCTGTTGGGTGGAGGTTTAGCCAGTAATCCTAGGCAGTGGCAGTGGGAGATTACTGTTAAGGCAGCCAGGGCATGGGGCGGTGCCAGTAAATGATGTTTAGGCTGCTTTGGAATTACTGGTAGGAAGCTATTGGGTGGAGGTTTAGCCAGTAATCCTAGGCAGTGGCGGAGGGAGATTACTGTTTAGGCAGCCAGAGCATAGGGTGGTGCCAGTAAATGATGTTCAGGCTGCTTGAGATTACGTCTCGAAAAGAGAAAGCCGTGTGGTTAGACGTAGTGTTTTGGGAGCGGTAGTGCATGTCTACGTCTTAGTCATGCTTAAGCTATGAAATAAGACGTAGGATTTTAGAAGTAGCTGGAAATTATTACGTCTTGAAGAGTCAAGAGCTTCATTTGAGACGTATGACTAAGAAAATAATAAGGAAAACCTACGTCTAAACTATACAAGATTGTCTATTTAGACGTAGCTTCCCTAAAATGGCAGAAAAATACTTTTTAATTTCTGAAAAAATATGTTGACATCTGCCTGTCACCGTGATATTATAATCAGGTCGTCAGGACATGCGGAAGTGTCGGAACTGGCAGACGAGCAAGACTAAGGATCTTGTGGCTATTGCAGTCGTGTGGGTTCAAGTCCCATCTTCCGCATTACATTATTTTTTGTTGAAACCCTTAAGAATTCGCGGTTCTTAAGGGTTTTTTCTTTGTCTCAATACTAATAATATTGAGGTTCCAAGCCTCATTTTGAGGTTCCCTGTTCTCGCTTACGTTCTTAAACCTATTTAATGTCTCTGTTAAACTGCCCAGATAATCATTTGAACGTGCAAATGTGTAATGATTCAGATTTGTCTGAACCGAGTGCCCTAGCAGTTTAGCTCGCTCTGGTGCTGATAGACCAGCGGGAATAAAGACATATGAATTTAGTGCCATTCTGAAAGCGTGATTATTGTTTAGAGATAGATTTAGCTTCTTGGTAAGTCGGTACAAAGCTTTGTAGTAAGATACCGTTGTAATCCAATTACCATCTTCCTGACAGAAGAGCCATTCTGACTCGATTCCTAATTCTGTCTGTTTAGTCTTCAGAGTGTCTAGAATCTTCTTAATCTCATCTGTTAATGGAAAGTAGCGTCCATCACGAGAAACGCCCTTCTCGTTTTTGGTAGAAGGGTTATAGTAGTAAACCTTTGTACCATTTCTCATCTCATCATTCTGCTGAGAATGAATGTGAATAGCGGTCTCGCTTACATCAGACCACTTTAGCGAAGGAATTTCACCCTCGCGTACACCAGTTTCAATGGAGAAAAGAATAGCAAAGCCATTTACATCATAGCTAAGTCGATTTACCCTATGCCATAACTCAGCCTTTATAAGAGCAATTTCATCTGGCTGAAATGCTTTATCCTCTGGCTTTTTAGAAACATAGGTACAGTTCTTTTTGTAGGCAGCATTATTAGCTGGTACAGGATTTATAGAGATGATAGCGTGCTCTGGATCAGTAGCATATTTAAATGCCAGATTCAAAACGCCCTTGAACTTATAAAGTCTTTTGGTAGTTACATTTAATTCCTTGGTTATTGTCTGTATATATTCCTTTACCTCGGATGGCTTTATAAGTCTTATGTCCTTACACCCAAATTCATCGGTAATAAAAGCCTTATAAGAACTGTGATAATCTCGAATAGTCTTTTCCTTTGGCGATTCCGTTCTGATTTTTTCATCTAGAGCTAGTTCAAATATCTTCTTGAAACTGTAGTCTGTGATTACTTCGTTTGGATAGTAGTAGTCATATAGATATTCGATGAGCTCCTTATAGGTGTATCGCCTAGGTCTTTTTCCATCTAATCTTGTCTGATAGACCTCACGAACCTGTATCACGTTTTCTTTCTGTTGTTTTGGTTATTGTGTTCTTATGAACTGCCTTAACCTTGGCCTCCTTTTCCTTTAATACTTTTGCATTCAAAATACTTTTTAC
>JAZRWF010000007.1:0-31016 GCA_045599565.1 Lachnospiraceae bacterium | reverse complement strand
ATTACGAATTTTATAGATACGGAAAACCTTGAGCTCGTGTCTGGCGGAAGTGAAGTGGCAGCCATCATGGGACTTACACAGGTGGCGGCTCTTGCATATTTGATGTTTAATCTGTTTACACCTCCATGCTTTGCAGCTCTTGGTGCTATGAGTTCAGAAATGAAGTCTAAAAAGTGGATGCTCGGGGCAGTTAGCTTCCAGCTGGCAACAGGATTTACCATTGGATATCTTGTATTCCAAATAGGAACGCTTATTACCACAGGTACATTTGGCGCGGGGGTTTTAGGTGGACTTATAGCGGTGCTTTGCTTCGCGGCGGTGATCGTATGCCTTTGCGTAAATGCGAGAAATAAGCATAGAGAAATATAATCAGATTTGATAAAAGAAAAACCTTGAAAGCATAAAACGACTATGTTAAACTATTAACAGTTTCGGGGCGGTCGAGGTTTTCTTTTTTTAATCTTGATTGTTAAAAAAATAACACAGCCCTTCGACGCAGGATGTTATTGGAAATCTATAATTAATAAACAAAGGAGAAAAGAATCATGGCAAAGAAGGTAGTACTTGCAGGTGCATGTCGTACAGCTATCGGTAAAATGGGGGGAGCTTTAGCTAATACCCCAGCTCCAGATTTAGGCGCTATCGTTATAAAGGAGGCTCTTAATCGTGCTGGTGTTAAGCCAGAGCAGGTAGACGAGGTTCTTATGGGTTGTGTTATCCAGGCTGCTCAGGGTCAGAACGTGGCTCGTCAGGCTTCTATCAAGGCAGGTCTTCCTATCGAGGTTCCAGCTGTTACTATTAACGTAGTATGCGGATCGGGTCTTAACTGTGTAAACCAGGCAGCAGCACTTATCGCAGCTGGCGAGGCTGACATCGTAGTAGCAGGTGGTATGGAGAACATGTCTATGGCTCCATATGCTATGACTCAGGCTAGATTCGGATATAGAATGAATAATGCTACCATCATCGATACCATGGTAAACGATGCTCTTACAGATGCATTTAACCACTATCACATGATGATCACTGCAGAGAACGTAATCGATCAGTATGGCATCACAAGAGAAGAGCTTGATGCATTCTCAGCATGCTCTCAGCAGAAGTGTGAGAAGGCTATCGCAGAAGGAAAGTTCGATGATGAGATCGTTCCTGTTCCTGTTAAGGTTAAGAAGGAAATGGTTGACTTCGTTAAGGATGAGGGCCCAAGACCTGGCACTACAGCTGAGTCACTTGCAGGCCTTAAGTGCTGCTCAGGTAAGCAGGGTGGATCTGTTACCGCTGGTAATGCGTCTGGTATTAACGACGGTGCAGCTGCTATCGTAGTTATGTCTGAGGAGAAGGCATTAGAGCTCGGTGTTAAGCCTATGGCTACATGGGTAGCTGGTGCTCTTGGCGGTGTTGATCCTTCTATCATGGGTGTTGGACCTGTTGCTTCTACTAAGAAGGTATTTGCTAAGACTGGTCTTACTATCGATGATATCGATCTCGTAGAGGCTAATGAGGCATTTGCTGCACAGTCTATCGCAGTAGCTCGTGACCTTAACTTCGATATGTCAAAGGTAAATGTAAATGGTGGCGCTATCGCTCTTGGTCATCCAGTAGGAGCTTCAGGCTGCCGTATTCTTGTAACTCTTCTTCACGAGATGCAGCGTTCAGGCAAGAACCGTGGTCTTGCTACACTTTGCATCGGCGGTGGTATGGGTTGCTCTACTATAGTTGAAAGATATTAATTAGGAGGAAATAATAATGAAGGTTGGAGTTATTGGCGCTGGTACTATGGGCCAGGGAATTGCTAAGGCATTTGCAGCTGTAGATGGTTACACCGTTGCTCTTTGCGATATAAAGCAGGAGTGGGCTGAAGGTGGTAAGGCTAAGATTGAGAAGGGCTATGCTAAGCTCGTTGAAAAAGGAAAGATGACTCAGGAGACAGTAGATGCTATCCTTGCTAAGATCACTCCAGGTCTCAAGGAAGATCTTTGTGCTGATTGCGATCTTATCGTAGAGGCTGCTTTTGAGAATATGCAGGTTAAGAAGGATACCTTCTCTGAGCTTGACAAGATTGCAAAGCCAGAGTGTATCTTCGCTTCTAACACTTCTTCACTTTCTATCACTGAGATCGGAAATGGTCTTACCCGTCCTATGATCGGTATGCACTTCTTCAATCCAGCTGATCGTATGAAGCTTATCGAGGTTATCGCTGGTGTTAACACTCCAGAGGCTACTGTAGAAGCTATAAAGAAGATTTCAGTAGAGATCGGCAAGGAGCCTGTACAGGTTAATGAGGCTGCTGGTTTCGTAGTAAACCGTATCCTTATCCCAATGATTAACGAAGCTGCATTCATTAAGATGGAGGGCGTTTCTGATATCGCTGGTATCGATACCGCTATGAAGCTTGGTGCTAACCATCCAATGGGACCACTCGAGCTCGGTGATTTCATCGGTCTTGATATCTGCCTTGCTATTATGGATGTTCTTTACAATGAGACTGGCGATTCTAAGTATCGTGCATGCCCACTTCTTCGCAAGATGGTTCGCGGTGGAAACCTTGGTGCAAAGAGCGGTAAGGGATTCTACGTATACAATGCTGATAGAACAAAGACACCAGTAGATGCTCAGTAATTAAGGAGAAAAATCATGGAGTTTACTTTAGATAAAAAGCATGAGATGGCTCGCCAGCTGTTCCGCGATTTCGCAGTGAACGAGGTTAAGCCACTTGCTCAGGAGATAGATGAGACTGAGCAGTTTCCTAGAGAAACAGTTAATAAGATGGTAAAGGCTGGATTCATGGGAATCCCAGTACCAAAGGAATACGGCGGACAGGGCTGTGATATCCTTACCTACATCATGGCTGTAGAGGAGATTTCAAAGGTTTGTGGTACTACAGGTGTTATTCTTTCAGCACACACCTCACTTTGCTGCGATCCTATCTTGACATACGGTACTGAGGAGCAGAAGCAGAAGTACTTGGTTCCACTTGCAAAGGGTGAGAAGCTTGGTGCATTTGCTCTTACTGAGCCAGGTGCTGGTACTGATGCGCAGGGCGCTCAGACAAAGGCTGTAGAGGACGGAGATTTCTTTGTATTAAACGGTTCTAAGTGCTTTATCACAAACGGTAAGGAAGCAGATATCTACATTGTATTCGCAGTTACAGATATCGTTCTTGATAAGAAGGGTCGTCCTTCAAAGAAGTTCTCTGCATTTATCGTAGAAAAGGATACACCAGGCTTCACCTTTGGTACAAAGGAGAAGAAGATGGGTATCAGAGCTTCTAGCACATATGAGCTTATCTTCCAGGATTGCAAGATTCCAAAGGAGAACCTCCTTGGAACCAGAGGTAAGGGCTTTGCTATGGCGATGCACACACTTGATGGTGGTCGTATCGGTATCGCTGCTCAGGCTCTTGGTATCGGTGAGGGTGCTATCGACGCTACTATTAACTTCGTTAATGAGCGTAAGCAGTTTGGTCGTCCTATCTCTGCATTCCAGAATACTCAGTTCCAGCTTGCTGATATGGCTACTCGTATGGAAGCAGCTAAGATGCTTGTTTACAAGGCAGCTTGCACAAAGGATCAGTACATGGCAGATCACAAGACCTCTTATACTGTAGAGGCTGCTCAGGCTAAGCTTTTCGCAGCAGAGGCAGCTATGGCAGTTACCACTAAGGCTGTACAGCTTCACGGTGGATACGGCTACACCAGAGAGTATGATGTAGAGCGTATGATGAGAGATGCCAAGATTACCGAGATCTACGAGGGAACTTCAGAGGTTCAGCGCATGGTTATCTCAGGTAACATGTTAAAGTAAGGGGGAACGAGTGATGAAAATAGCAGTATGTATTAAGCAGGTTCCTGATACTAAGGGTGGCGTTAAGTTTAACCCAGATGGAACTTTGGATAGAGCTTCTATGCTTGCCATCATGAATCCAGATGACAAGGCAGGTCTTGAGGCAGCTCTTCGTATAAAGGATGAGACCGGTGCAGAGGTTACAGTAGTGACCATGGGTCTTCCAAAGGCTGAGGATATGCTTCGTGAGGCTATGGCTATGGGCGCTGACAAGGCAATCCTTATCACAGACCGCCGTCTCGGTGGTGCTGATACCTGGGCTACCAGCTCTACTATCGCAGCAGGTCTTAGAAATGTAGACTTTGATCTTATTATCACTGGTCGTCAGGCTATCGATGGCGATACCGCACAGGTAGGTCCACAGATCGCAGAGCATCTTGGACTTCCAGTTATCTCATACGCAGAGGATCTTAAGGTAGAAGGTGACTCTGTGATCGTAAAGAGACAGTATGAGGACAGATATCACGTAGTTAAGGCTAAGATGCCTTGCTTAGTAACAGCTCTTTCAGAGCTTAATCAGCCTCGTTATATGACTCCTGGCGGAATCTGGGATGCATATGAGAAGGAGATTACCGTTTGGGGCAGAGATGACCTCAAGGATTTGGATGATGCTAATATTGGTCTTGCAGGTTCTCCTACTAAGATCGCAAAGGCTTCTGATAAGGTAAGAAAGGGTGCCGGCGAGAAGGTTACCTTAGATGCCAAGGAGTCAGTAGATTACATCATGAGCAAGCTCGCTGAGAAGCACGTTATTTAAGAAGGAGGCTAATCATGTCATTAGAAGAGTACAAGGGCGTATTTATATACGCACAGCAGGTAGATAATAAGCTCTCTGGCATTGCCTTCGAGCTTATCGGAAAAGGTAAGGAACTTGCAAAGGATCTTGATACCACTGTTACAGCAGTTCTTATTGGTTCAGATGTTAAGGCTTTAGCAGATGAGCTTGGTGAGTATGGTGCAGACAGAGTTATCATCGTAGATGATCCAAAGCTTAAGGATTACCGCACAGAGCCATATGCACAGGCTTTGGCAGGTGTTATTAACGAGTACAAGCCAGAGATTATGCTTGTAGGTGCTACAGCTATCGGTCGTGACCTTGGTCCTACTGTATCAGCTCGTGTAGCTACAGGTCTTACAGCTGACTGTACATCTCTTGAGATTGGTGATTTCCCAATCGAGCCAAGAGAGGGAGTAGAGCAGAAGCATAATCAGCTTCTTATGACCCGTCCAGCATTTGGTGGTAACACTATCGCTACCATCGCTTGCCCAGATAACCGTCCACAGATGGCTACTGTCCGTCCAGGCGTTATGCAGAAGCTTCCTAAGGAGGCTGGTCGCAAGGCTGAGATTATCGAGGCTAAGGTTGATTTAACTGAGAATAATAAGTATGTTGAGATCATGGATATCGTTAAGTCTGTAAATGAGACAGTAGATATCATGGATGCTAAGATTTTAGTATCTGGTGGTCGTGGTGTAGGTTCTGCAGAGAACTTTAAGCTTCTTGAGGACTTAGCTGCAGCTATAGGCGGAACAGTCAGCTGCTCACGTGCGGTAGTAGATTCAGGCTGGAAGCCAAAGGATCTTCAGGTAGGTCAGACTGGTAAGACAGTTCGCCCTAATGTATACTTTGCTATCGGTATTTCTGGTGCTATCCAGCATACAGCAGGTATGGAGGAGTCTGATATCATCATCGCTATTAACAAGGATGAGACCGCTCCTATCTTCGATGTAGCTGATTATGGTATCGTAGGAGATCTTAATAAGATCGTTCCACAGCTTACAGAGGCTCTTAAGAGCTATGTAAAGTAATTTTCAGATAATGAATGTTATAACCCCTTCTGTAGGCGTGACAGAAGGGGTTATTTTTGCCTTGACATGCGAACATAAGTTTGCTAATATATCCCCATCATGGAAGAAGAAAAGTATTACCTTGCGATTGATCTTAAGTCCTTTTATGCCTCAGTAGAGGCTGTGGACCGAGGCCTGGATCCACTTGATGTTAATCTAGTGGTGGCGGATGAGTCCCGGACAGAGAAGACTATCTGTCTGGCGGTTTCTCCTGCCCTAAAGAGCTATGGAATACCAGGAAGAGCTAGATTATTCGAGGTGGTACAGAAGGTAAAGGAAGTAAATAGTTCCCGCAGAGTGAAGGCTATAGAGCTTAAGGGTAAGTCGGTTTTTGCCCATGAGCTTAATGAGGATTCTTCTTTGGAGGTGGACTATGTGGTGGCGCCACCTAGGATGCGTCGCTATATGGAAGTTTCGAATCAGATATATGAGATATACCTTAAGTATGTGTCTGCCCAGGATATCCATATTTATTCTGTAGACGAGGTTTTTATAGACATTACTCCTTACCTTGCTATGACAGGGAAAACACCGCGTCAGATGGCAGAGCTTATGATAGGAAACGTGCTGGATGACACAGGTATTACAGCCACCTGTGGTATCGGCACGAATCTTTACTTGGCTAAAATAGCTATGGATATCGTGGCTAAGCACATTCCAGCTGATGAGAGAGGTGTTCGAATAGCTTTCTTGGATGAGAAGGAATATCGAAGGGAACTGTGGGATCACGAGCCTATCACGGATTTCTGGAGAGTGGGTGGCGGAACGGCTAAGCGTCTTATGAAGCTTGGTATACATACCATGGGGGATATCTGCAGGTGTTCTCTAGGTCGTCAGGGTGAATACTATAATGAAGATCTTTTATATAAAGCATTTGGCATAAATGCAGAGCTTCTTATAGATCATGCCTGGGGATGGGAGCCAACCCGTATTTCTGATATAAAGGGATATAAGCCACAGACGAAGAGCATTAGTTCAGGCCAGGTGCTGACTCATGCTACAGATTATGAGACAGTGCGCCTTATTGTGAAAGAGATGGCAGATTTGGTGGCTCTTGATCTGGTGGATAAAGGGCTGGTCACGAATATGGTGCAGCTGGCAGTGGGCTATGACATAGAGTGCCTTACAGACCCTGCTATATCTAAAGCCTATAAGGGACCTGTTGATACCGACAGATATGGCCGAAGGACACCTAAAGGCGTTCACGGCCTTAGGCATTTTGATATCCCGACATCTTCTTCTAAAATGATAATGAACGCCGTAGAGGAGATTTTTGACGAGATTTATAACCCGATTTTGCTTGCCAGAAGGCTGACTATTGCAGCCTGTAATCTTGCTCCAGAGGATGAAGCTGACAGGGCATATTTTAGCAGCTTGGAGAATCAGCAGCTGGATTTATTCACGGATTATGAGGCTTTGGAGCGTAAGCAGAGGGAAGCCTACACGCAGGCGAAAAAGGAGAGAAGTATACAGCATGCCATTTTGGACATACAGCATAAGTATGGGAAGAATGCACTGCTTAAGGGTATGAATCTATCAGAAGGTGGTACGACCATAGAACGAAATGGACAGGTGGGCGGACACAAAGGATAGGATGGAAAAACAAATATATGAATTATTTCTTTGTGGATTATGAGAATGTACAGGCTGGAGGAATTAGTAATAACCTTTCTATGCTCTGCGATGGAGACGTGGTTTGCGTTATGTTTTCCCAGAACTGTAAGAATGTAACATTTGATGTTATAGAAGCTATAAGTATGAGAGGCGCCAGATTAGAGGCTCTCAGTGCTGGCACAGGTGCGAAGAACGCTCTGGATTTCCAGCTCTCTAGCTATCTAGGATTTACAGTCGGCAGAACATTTGGTGAGAATAATAAATTCTACATAGTTTCTAAGGATACGGGTTATGATAGAATCTGTGAATTCTGGAAGGCAAGAGGTGTCAGCGTAGAGAGGATTATTAATCTGGGTGGAGAGGTAGTAGCGCCTGGTACAGAGCCAGCTAAGACTAAGACATCTAAGAATAGAAATAGAAGAAAGAACAGGAAAAATCTGGAAAACCAGAAGGCTGAGATTGCACAGTTTATTGACTTGGTGGAGGCAGCGGAGCCTATTACAGAAGAAGAGGCTGTGGAAGTGCTGGATGAGATTAGTGGTGCTATTCCAGAGGCTCCTAAAAAGGAGAGCCCTTCCAAGGAGATGGAGTCTAAAGAGAAATCTACTAAAGAGAAACCATCTAAAGAAAAAACTCCTGCTAAGAAGTCCAAAGTGGCTGAGGATGATATAGCTACAGAGGCGGAGTTAAGAGAGTGTCTTTCGGAGGATGAATATTCAGCTGAAATACTCGAAATATTTAACGCATATAAGACTAAGCTCTCTATAAATAATGCGATTAATAAGTCTCTAAAGAATAGTCAGAAGAGTAGTACAGTTTATAAAAAGCTTAAGCCTTTGCTTAAGTCAAAGCATAAGAACTAGCATGGGAAAGTATGATGATATTATAAATGAAAAGCATCATGTTTCTGCGACACATCCGCACATGTCACTGCATGACAGGGCGGCGCAGTTCGCACCGTTTGCGGCGCTGACGGGACTGGCGGAAAGCATGGAGGAAACAGCTGACTCGCAGTATCTGGAAGTTCTGCATGAAGTTCAAACAGATAGCGACTTTGGCGCATAGGAAAAAGACTTGGGATGACACCGATGGTTTTATGGGTGTCATCTTTTTTCTTGTGTATTTATAGAGGTTTGTGTTAAAATGCACATTGATATACTGTCTAAAAATAGGGATACCGTGCCATGACCACAGAAGAGATTATCAAAACTTTATATGCATATATGAAAAATATGCGTGAGGTAGGGGAATATAATAGAAAATTCTCTAATAATCGACCTTTTGATGAATGGGTTGACGAATATGTGGGATTCTGTGCAAAGCAGTATGAATTTATCGATGAGGATAATAAGTTTATAGATAAGCTGGAACCTTTTTTTCTTAGGCATATAAGAGAAAAGGAGCTGGCAGATAAGCTTTTTGATTTTACGCAGGAGATGGAAGTTTCGAATGTGTATGATTATGTGGTTTTGCTAAGACTGGTTAAAAAGCTGCTTTCGTTTTACAGACATGAAAATGATTATGAAAAGCTGGTAATCCTTAATCGCCTGGCTATTTTAGATGAGTATGTTAAGTCATGGAATCTCGGCACGCCTTTTGCATATTCTGAATATATAACGGAGCTTATAGATTTAACGAAATATTATGGGCAGATGGAGAGCGAAAAGGCTAAAAAGGCTTTGATACGTGCCTGGTATACATACATTATAGCCTCGTATAATGACGGCTGCTATGAGTCTGTGCATGAGATGTATGAAAGGTATGACAGATACAGAGCCTTTTTGAATGTGAATGGACTGGATGAGTTGGCCGAAAGTGATCCCTCTATAGCCCATGAGATAAGTCTTGTGGAAATGAATATGATGGCTGTAGAGCGTCATCTAGGTTTGGAAAAGAATCAGGGTGCTTTAGAACGTTTTATTGAGCAGGCAAACAGAGCATATCAGGATGAAATCAAAGCTTTTACGAATGAGTGGGAAATAGATCCTTGTGTCTATGCGGCTAAGCTCCACTCTATGGTAGTGCTGGGCTTGTTTAGCATGGAGGAAATATGCGATACCATGCTGAATTTCTACAGGCAGATTATAGGCTCAGCTGAAACATTTGTTTACAATGATAAGGCTTGTAAAAATGCGTTTAAAACGCAGTGGATTTTGTTTCACTGGCTTACAGATGAGTTTAGTGAGGAGGAAATTTTGGCAGATGGCTACTTTAGGTATGCCATGCATGAACTCATTGAACTTTCAGACAAGCTATATATTGAAAAGTTAAAGTATAGTGAGCTTCCATTATCTGCGGGTGCTGAAAACTGGTGCGAAGCTGTTATGCCGTATGTAGATACAGACGCACATAGAAGACAGATGCTGGATCATTATGTATTTAGGTTTCAGAAGAGAACCTATGTACATAGTGTGATGGTAGCCAAGGTTTCAAAGCTTATAGCAAAGAGATTGGTCGAAATAGAGAGTCCGCTGATAAAGAAATGCGTAGCGCATATGGAGGGCGACTTTGCCGATGTAGTATATGAGGCTGCCCTGTTACATGATATCGGTAAGATGAGGATGAGGCCACTTACAGAGCTTACAGGCAGAAGCCTGACTGTGGACGAGCAGAAGGCTATGCACACACATCCGCAGATAGGCGCACTGCTTTTGCAGACCTGGGAGAATCCTGGAATCCTGATAAGTGTATGTCAAGGACATCATAGGGCATATGATGGCCGATTTGGATATCCGGAAAAGTATAGTGATGTGGGGAATCCTTATAAAATAGCGGTAGATATAATACACATGGCAGACGCTATTGAAAGTGCATCTTCTGGCTTTGGTAAGAAGGATGGAAAGGGGAAAAGCTTCGACAGGGTGATGAGCGAGCTCAGACTTGGCGTAGGAACCCAGTATAATCCTGATTTGGTAGAATTGATAGGAAACTCCACGGAGCTTATGAAGCAAATAAAACATGTGGCATTTTATACCAGATTAGAAAACGTATATAAGGCATATCAGGGACAGGAATAAGAATGAGAGTGTTGTTTTTAGTAATTTCATACTTGTGCGTAGGAATATCAGTGTATATTCTGGTCCAGCAATTAAGTCTTAAAAACAGAAGTACTAGATGGATAAGTGCGATGATAGGGGCAGCAGTGCTCTCTGTGGTAGCGTATGTGGCACTGCTTTTAGCGGGTACTGATTTAGGCGGAAATATTGTGGCATTTTTGCATGCTTTTATAATGGATGTACTAGGCGCCACACTTGTTTCCTTTGCTTGTGATTATACTAAGTATCAGAAGACGAAAAGACCATTGTTTATGGTGCTTGCCCCATTAGCTGTCGTAGATGCGATTATGCTTGGCTATCTGGCATTCACAAGGCAGCTGGTTAGATTTAAGAATGTCAAACCACTTTATTCGAAGGATGTGCTTTTGCCGACGCGTTGGCATTCATTGTACTCATACCATTTCGTGGTTATGTATGCCTTTATAGTAGCAGCTCTAGTGATTCTGGCGGTGAAGGCGGTGACTGAGCGCGCGAAATACAGGCATAAATACTATGTTGTAATAGGATCTATTATGGTGACTGCTATAGTAAATGTAGTGTTCTTCCTTATGAATCCTATTTTTAATCCTACATATATCCTTATCGCTGTTTCTGTGCTTATAGTGAATTATTATTGTTATGTATATGAGCCTAAAATCAGCAGTAATGAAATAACGAAGTCTGTCATAGCTGAATTGGACGAAATGGTGGCCTGCTTTGATGCAGACAGCAAATGCATATATGTCAATAAAAGAGTAAGTGAGACATTAGGAGATAACGCTAGAAGCACAATAGAGCACTATTTCGAGGAGTGGCTTAAAGAGTACCCTGTGTTTGATGAGTGGAATGATGAAGCTCATGAATGGCAGAGGGAAGTCGATTTCGGCAAAGGTATGCGCTATTATGAATTCTCATTGAGAAAACAGTATGATGAGGTGGGTAACTATGTCAGCTGTTACATGAAAATGAAGGATAGCACTGAGCTAAAGAATGAGTTTGAAGATAGACAGAAGGCTATGATGATGGATTCCCTGACGGGAGTCTATCGACGAGAGCATTTCTTTAGGGAGGTTCGCCAAATTCTGGATGAGAACCCGGATAAAGGATACTATATAATTTGTTCTAATATAGCGGACTTTAAGATATATAACAGTGTATTCGGCGAAGAGCAGGGAAATGTGGTTCTTAAAACACTGGCTGACAAGCTGTCTCAGTTTAGATATGTTGCACAGTCTATCGGTCGTGTTTCAGGTGATGTCTTCGGAGGTCTGGTGGAGATAAGCAGGTTTAATGAGGAACCGCTGCTTAAAGCTCTCGAAGAGTTTCAGAATGAATTTTCTACCAGCCAGTACAAGCTGAAGATACAGCTTGGAATTTATGAGATAAAGGATGTATCAGAACCGGTTTCGTCTATGTGTGAGAGGGCGAATCTGGTTATGAAGGCAGGTAAGAAAAGCCTGAGTCAGACTGTTTTCTACTATAAGGAGGAGGAGATTTCAGGGCTGCTTGGCGCGAAGCAGGTTATCAGCCGTTTTGATGATGCACTTGATAAGAGGCAGTTTATTATGTATTTACAGCCGCAGGTAACTGCTGATGGAGAGGTGCTTGGTGGTGAAGCTTTATGCAGATGGTTAGACGATGGAAACCAGCTTATTCCACCATATAGCTTTATTCCTGTATTAGAGGAAAATGGTCTTATAACTAAGCTTGATTTATATATTTGGGAGCAGGCGGCTAGAAAGCTTGCTCAGTGGAAGAGCCTTGGAAGAGAAGATATCTATATTTCGGTAAATATCTCAGGAAAAGACTTCTATTATGTGGATGTATATGAAGAATTCACATCCTTAGTCGAAAGATATAATCTGAATCCGAGAAAACTGAAGCTTGAGGTGACAGAAACTGCCATAGTTCAGGACATGGAGGCTATGATAAAGCTGGTAAACAGGCTTCGCGAATATGGCTTTGAGGTGGAAATAGATGATTTTGGAAGTGGATATTCATCTCTAGGAATGTTAAAGGATCTGGAGGTAGATGTTCTTAAGCTGGATATGAGTTTCCTTAGAAAAGCCTCTGAATCTAAGGAGGAGAGAATGTGGATTATCATGGAGCAGATGGCGAACATGGCGGATTCACTGGGAATGGGAACAGTAGTAGAAGGCGTGGAAGATCTTGAGCAGGTTAAGAGATTATCTGAGATGGGCTGTCGAGTTTTCCAGGGATACTATTTTGCAAAGCCGGAGCCTGTATCAGAATTTGAACTTAGAGCAAAGATTCTCTGCTAGAAGACATAGCACTTATTTGGAGCGTATTAATGAATCAGGAAAAAAATCGTATTTTCAAACTGAAAAGACTGAAGTACAAATTTGGCGTGGGCATATCGATTTTGTTCACCTTCATTATTGTGCTCATCACTAGTATGGTTACGATAGAGACCAATAGGCTTCTGACGGGTAAGGTTCTGTCCTTGGCGTATGATTTAAACAGTCAGACCAGGGGAAATCTGGACGCTTATATAAACTTTTATGAGAATAACTCATTATTTTTATTTTCGCACGAAGAGTATGTAGATTACAATCCAAATGAAACCACACTGAGTGAGTATCAGCGATTAGAGCTGGAGGGTGCGATTAATTCTTACCTGTACGATATGTGTATTTTAGGAGATTATGTCGATTTTATAGTCGCCTATGAAGATGGACATGTGCTTGGACGTCTGTCGGAGGATACTAATATTCTTTTTGATAATAAAATGTATCAGGAAGCGATGTCTTATCTACAGGATAATGATGCTAGAAAATGCTGGATTACTGGTTATAAAGGAAAATATACTAGAATATATTTTGTTAGAAAGCTAAACGATGGTGCTGTTTTTATGTCATCCATCTATTCTAGCATGCTTGGAAGAGTAATAGAAGATGTCCATTCGGAAAACACTATGCACCTTAGTATTTTGAATGAAAGAAATGAAGTTATCTATGATTCCGATATGTCACTGCTTGGAACGAATCTTTCAGATAGTACTTCTGAGATAGCGAGCATTGATGAAGATACACTGACTGCTATATGTAAGAGTAAAAATGACTGGCAGGTGATGGCTACAGCAGATACCAGTGATATCCTCCAGGAGCGAACTCAGGCTGTTACATTTGTTATCTTGATAGCTATCATAGCTATTATGATAGCTGTAGTGGCTAGTGTGGGATTTACTTTTAGACTGATAGTGCCAGAGGAAAGGCTTTTGTCAAAGCTTTATGATAAATCGATAAAGGATGAGATGACAGGTTTATATGAGCGCAGCAGCTTTATAGATGAGTCAAAGTCGCTTTTGGCGAATAATGGAAGCGCTGCCCTTGTTTATATCGATGTAGATGGCATGAAGCATTTGAATTACAAAAGAGGGCATGAGTACGGTGATGAGGTTATAATAGCTGTCGCAGATGCCATGAGAAAGGTCTTTGGCTCAGAGTCTGTGCTTGGCAGAGTGGATGGGGAAGAATTTGCTGCCTTTGTTCCGATGTCAGATGAAGGCTCCGAGATTTGTACTAAAAAAATAGAGGAGAAATGTGGTGCATTGAATCATGCGTTACATCATTATTTGGGAACCAGAGACGACAAGGCTATAGCTGTTTCTATGGGTGTCTGCATGGCTCCTGATTACGGTAAGGAATTAGGTCTTCTTTATGATTTAGCAGAAAGAGCTATGTACGCTGCTAAAAAGGATGCTCAAAGCTATCATTTCTATGATTACACTAAAGACTATAATATATGGACAGGAAGTAACAGATGAAAAAAGGTTTAAGCTTATTCGTATGTTTAGTTATGCTGTTTTCTATATTTTCCTCGGGTTGTGAGTTCGATGGGATACAGCGAATAAAAGACGATATAATTATAAATCGACGCAATGATAATAGGATTCAAGGGAACTCGGATATCACAGAGCTTTCTATATCCTGGTGGGGCAGGGATATCAGACATGAGTATATGCAGGAAGGTATCAGTCTGTTCATGAAGGAGAACCCGGATATCAGGGTGACGTTTTCTTATGGAGAATGGGCGGGATATGAGAATAGATACTTTGCGAAGGAGCGAGCCGGAGAAGAAACAGATGTTGTTCTCTTAAATGTCTCGTGGATTCCCGCTATATCTGCTGACGGTAAGGGCTATTATGACCTGGAAAAGCTGACGGAGTATCTGGATCTGTCTGGCTATACCGCAGAGGAGCTCGATATGGGTAGGAGTAATGGGGTGCTAAATGCTATTCCGATAGCGCTTAACACTCAGATCCTTTTCTTTAATCAGGATGTTTATGAGTCATATGGGTTAAAGGTGCCAGGAACCTGGGATGACCTTTTTTCTGCTGCAAAGGTTATGGATGGCAAGTCATATCCGCTGTATTTAAATGATTCTATGCTTTGGACAGCCTGTCAAGCGTATGTTAAGCAGAGTAGAAGAAAGGAATTTCTAGACAAAAATAACGACCTGAATTTTACAGTAGACGATATAAAGGCAACATTAGATTTCTACCAGAAGCTGGTGGATGAGAAGGTTACTCCTATAAATGGAAAGTTTGATATAACACATACCGGTGATGGTCTGTATGCCGGATTTTCCGGCTGGGTAAGTGATGCGGAGCGCTTTTGTTCTCTTCCAAAGGCAAATGGGAATGTTATTAAGCTGACTACTCCATTTGTCAATAAGGGGGCTAAGGTTCACGGCTGGTATGTGAAGCCGGCTACACTCTATGCTATCAGTGATAATACAAAGAATCCTGAAGCAGCTGCCAGACTATTAAATTTCCTTGTTAATGATACTGAGATGGCATTACTTCAGGGTATTGAAAAGGGTTTTCCAATTTCTGATTACGCAGCCAGTGTTGTGAATCCAGATGAAATGCCAACACAGTCTGAGGCAGTAGGCGTCTTGGAAGCTAATATGCCGAATCTGGACAGATATAACCCTATAGAGGAAATAAAAGAAATACGAGATGCTTTCTTTGAGAGTGGTGCAAAGGTTATATATGGCGAGTCAGACAGTGCAGTCGAGGCACATGTACTGTATGAAAGATATAGCGAAATTATAGAGCTAAGCAGGTAAAGAAAATGAATCGCAAGTTAATATTGGTTATTGACGACGATGGACTGAATTTGCGTCGCGCCAATGAACTTCTTGCAAATGAATATAAGGTTAAGGTGGCAAATAGCTGCGAGATGGCATTAAAGGTTATGGAGCAGTGCGAGCCAGATTTAATTCTTCTGGATATAGACATGCCGGGTCATGATGGTTTTTATACCTATAAGGCAATCAGGGAGCTTGGAGGTGTCGCTCAGAATATCCCAGTTATTTTTTTAACGGGCAGGAACAGCACAGAGGATGAGGTAGAGTGCCTAAGACTTGGAGCAGTGGACTTTGTTACTAAGCCAGTTATCCCAGAGACCATGCTTCTTAGAATAAGATCTCAGTTAGAGCTTTTTGATTATAGACGATCTCTTGAGTACATGGTAATGCAGAAGACGAAGGAGATAAACGGAATCCAGCAGGCTTTGGCGGCTAGCCTTACAGATTTGATAGAAGTGAGAGACGGTTCAACAGGCGGTCATTCAAAGCGAGTGATGGAATATACTCGAATTCTTTTAGATGCGATACTGGAAAAACACGAGTACAGAGATTTAGTCGATGAGGTATATGCCGATACAGTCACCCGCGCTGCTATTTTACATGATATCGGTAAGGTGGGCGTGGTAGATAAGGTATTGTTAGGCGGTAAATTTGATCCAGATGATGTGGAGAGCATAGAAAGGATGCGTGCACATGCATCGCTTGGTGCCAAAATACTGGGTGCGGCATCTGAAAAGGTGGGAGGAACCAATGCTTTTTTACAGAGGGCATATGAGATAGCTTTATCGCACCACGAAAGATGGGATGGCGCCGGTTATCCGCAGGGGCTAAAGGGCATGGAAATTCCGTTTCCTGCGCGCGTAGTGGCGGTTGCTGATGTCTATGATGCGCTTACCTCAAGGCGAAGCTACAAGGAACCATTTTCACACGAAACTGCGTGTGAGATTATTATACATGATGCGGGTACAGCCTTTGATCCCGACATTGTAAATGTGTTTAAAAGAAGGCAGGATGAGTTTGATTTTGTAAGAAAGCAGAATCTTGAATAGTAGTTTATAGGAGTAAAAAAATGCTGATTAAGCAGCTTCGAAATAAAAAATATACAAGAGTCTACTTAGGATTAGCTATCACATTTATTGTGATTCTTATTGGTATGTTATCAAGTGTGTTGTACTTGAGATCATATAATACTCTGTGGAGAAGTGCGAAGGTGGAAGACTTGCAGAGTGAAAAAAATATCTCGTTTTCATTGGCACCTAGATCTGGATATGGAGCTAGCTGGACTAAACGTCCGCAGGTTGGTGAATCCTATGGAAATGAGTATACCGGAATGACGATGGATGCGTCGATTGAGAACCTGGGCAGGGGTTCGGTTACAGAATGGATGCTGAGGGTGGAGGCACCTGATGATTATTACCTGAATAATGCGTGGAATGGAACTGTGGAGGTGCATCAGTTTAGAAATGGTGCGGAAAACGTTCAGACACTAAACCTGTTGAATGCCAAGTACAAAGACATCACACTGTCGGCACTGGAGATAGAGGGCGATATTCTGATTGAGCAAAAGACCGGTGATTATATAATCTATCATCCGAATGAAAACGAGAAGGATCTTGCGTCTGAGGAAGCAGTTTTAGTTGGTTTTAACGTATATTTTCCTGGAAAGGTGTATTTTGCACCAGATTTTCCATCGTGTGAGTTAATATATAAAAGAACAGCCAGTCTTACAGATATTATCGCATGGAATGTTTTCATAGTACTGTTGCTTGGCTGGCTGTTAGCCTTCGCAAATGTAATTATGATGATAGCTAATGATATGGGACAGGAGAAGGATAGATCGAGAACTATGCTTCTTATGGACGATATCATGGGCGTATGTGGAAAGCTTATAGAAGCAAAGGAAACACAGGCAGGAGTTAGTTCAAAGGAAATGGCAGGTACCGCTGTTGCCATAGCAAGAAAGCTCGGCATAGGTGATGAGGACACGAAACTTTTGTATTATGCGACGCTTTTGCATAACTGCGGAAATATGTCGCTTCCTGACAGCCTACTTGCAAAGAGAGACGATGAATTAACACCAGAAGAAATAAAGATTCTCACGCAGCATACTCTGGATGGCTATGACATGCTTAAGGATATTTCTTCTATTCCTCTCGCAAAGGAGGCTGCCAAGTACCATCATGAAAGATGGGATGGCAAAGGATATCCCGAGGGACTAAAAGAGGATGAGATTCCAAAGATTGCCCGTATTGTGGCTGTTGCCAATACCTTTGAGGATATAAAAAGCCGTGCAAAGCAAAAGGGCGAGGCATCACAGGTAGATTTTATTACGGCTTTTACAGTAAAGAGCGGCAAGGAGCTGGATCCGTCTATGTGCGAAGTGGTAATAGATATGATAAAGAATAACGAAATAAATGTAGAGTAGGATAACAGAGGAAAACACAATGAGAATAGGTTTTGATAATGACAAATACTTAAAGATTCAGTCAGAGCATATTAAGGAGAGAATCGGAAAATTCGGTGATAAGCTTTATCTTGAGTTCGGAGGCAAGCTTTTCGATGATTATCATGCTTCGCGTGTTTTACCAGGGTTTCAGCCTGATTCAAAGCTTCAAATGCTTATGCAGCTTAAGGATATGGCGGAAATCGTTATAGTTATCTCTGCTAATGACATTGAGAACAATAAGGTAAGAGCCGACCTTGGCATCACCTACGACGATGATGTATTACGTCTTAAGTCTGAGTTTGAAAAGAAGGGCATGTATGTAGGCTCTGTATGTATTACACATTTTGCTAATCAGCGAGGAGCAGTTGCATTCATAGAAAAGCTCGAAAAGAAGGGTATACCAGCTTATAAGCACTATATTATCGATGGTTATCCAGCCAACGTTTCAAGGATTATTTCTGACGATGGCTTCGGAAAGAATGACTACATAAAGACTACCAGACCACTCGTGGTTATCACAGCGCCTGGTCCAGGATCTGGAAAGATGGCTACCTGCCTTTCACAGCTTTATCATGAAAACAAGCGTGGCGTTAGAGCAGGATACGCTAAGTTCGAGACCTTCCCTATCTGGAACATTCCGCTTAAGCATCCTGTAAACATCGCATATGAGGCAGCTACAGCTGATCTGAACGATGTAAATATGATAGATCCGTTCCACCTGGAGGCTTATGGGGAGACTACAGTAAATTATAACCGTGATATAGAAATATACCCTGTGTTAAATGGTATTTTAGAGGCCATTTACGGTGAGAATACTTATTATAAGTCACCTACTGATATGGGTGTAAACATGGCAGGAAACTGCATTGTGGATGATGAGGTCTGCTGTGATGCCAGCCGCCAGGAGGTTGTAAGACGCTATTATAACGCGCTGAATCGCGCTGTTACAGATGACAGAGTTCAAAACGAGGTTTATAAGCTTGAGCTTTTATTAAAGCAGGCCAAGATTACGACGGACTACCGTAAGGTCACTGTGGCTGCAAAGGAGCGAGCACAGAGAGAGGAGCTTCCAGCGGCAGCTATAGAGCTTTCTGATGGAACTATAATTACGGCTGGCACCTCCGATCTTCTTGGACCATCAGCCGCACTTCTCATAAATGCAGTGAAGCATTTGGCGGGAATAGATCATGGTACAAAGGTGTTAAGCCCAGAGGCTATAGCTCCTATTATGGATCTTAAGGTTAATTATCTGGGTGGTAAGAATCCTAGATTACATACTGATGAAGTACTTATAGCACTCGCACTTGCATCTGTAAATTCAGCGGATGCTAAATGTGCAATGGAGTGCCTGCACAGCCTAAAGGGCTGCCAGGTTCATACTTCAGTTATGCTTTCGGAAGCAGATAAGAGGACATTTAAAAAGCTTGGTATCGATGTTACAAGCGAGCCAGTTTTTCAGGTTAATTAGTTATGAAATTCAAAAATAAATATATTGCAGACAGGGCTTTTTACAAAAGATACATAATGATAGCTTTGCCAATGATAGTGCAAAGCTTTATAACAAATTTCGTCAGCCTTCTTGATAATATAATGGTGGGACAGCTGGGAACGGAGCAGATGACAGGTGTAGCCATTATAAATCAGCTGAATTTTGTATACTTTCTGGCTGTCTTTGGGGTGGCTGGTGCCGCCTCTATTTTCGGAGCGCAGTATTTCGGAAAGGGAGATCATGAGGGTCATATGTATACCTTCAGATTTAGAATTATCTCTATTGCACTGTGCTCTATTTTAGCGGCTATTATTTTTATTACTCTCGGGGAAAAGCTGATAAGTCTGTACATGACCTCAGGAGATGGAAGTGCTGAGCTTACTATGGCGTATGCAAAGGAATACCTTGCCATAGTGATGGTGGGCATGATTCCTTTTGCGCTTACAAATATTTATGCTTCTGTAGTAAGGGAGACAGGACAGACCTTTATTACGATGGTGGCAGGACTGTGCAGTGTCGGAGTAAATGCTGTTTTAGATTATTTGTTCATATTTGGAATTGGACCGATTCCTGCTATGGGCGTATCTGGAGCAGCGTGGGCGACTGTGGTAGCTCGTGTAGTGGAAGCCGCTATTGTCATAGTCTGGGCGCATAAGAACTATGAGAAGAATAAGTGGCTGCAGGGCGCATATAAGTCTATAAAGATACCTGTAGAAATCTGGAAGCCAATACTTATAAAGGGTACACCGCTCATGTTTAATGAGATACTCTGGGCCTCTGGTATGACTGCTCTCACTCAGAGTTATTCGTTCAGAGGTCTGGACGTAGTAGCTGCCAATAATATAGCAAATACGATTAATAATCTGTTTAATATAGTATTTATACAGCTGGGCGCTTGTATTTCCATTATCGTGGGCCAGTATTTAGGAGCAGGACATCTAAAGGAAGCTAAGGATGCTGACAATAAGATGATTTTCTTTTCTATGGCAGCTACAGTGGTGATGGCTGCTCTTATGCTGGCGGTAGGCCGTTTCTTCCCTCAGATTTACAATACCTCTGATGAGATAAAGGGACTTGCGACATCATTTATAACAGTTCAGGCATTAGTTATGCCGTTTTGTGCTTTCAGTCACTGCTCGTATTTTACCCTGCGTTCAGGAGGAAAGACCTTTGTCACCTTCCTGTTTGATTCAGGCTTTACCTGGGTTATTATGGTCCCATGCTGCTTTATATTAACCCATTTTACGAGCCTAGGAATAGTTTCTATCTTCTTTATAGTTTCATTTACAGAGCTTATAAAGAATGTAGTGGGATATATAATGTTAAAGAGCAATGTTTGGCTGAATCAGATGGTGTAGAATATGACTATTATAGCTGCAGTGGATAAAAACTGGGGAATAGGAAAGAATAACAAGCTTCTTGTTTCTATTCCGGATGACATGAAGAGATTTCGTGAGCAGACGACCGGTGGTGTGGTAGTGATGGGACGTCATACGCTAGAGAGTCTTCCTGGTGGCAGACCACTCAAGGACAGAATAAATGTGGTTCTTAGTCGAAATGCTTCGTATAAGGTGGATGGCGCCATCGTGGCTCATTCAGTGGAAGAAGTAAAAAAGCTTCTGGATGATAATGCTGATAAAAAGGCTTTTTGCATAGGGGGAGACAGTATATATAAGCTGCTTTTGCCACTGTGCGATGAAGCGCTTCTCACAAAGATTGACTATGCCTATGATGCAGATGCATATTTTCCAAACCTGGATGCAGATAAGCAGTGGAAGGTCGTTTGGGAGAGTGATGAGGAGACTTATTATGACCTCATATATTCTTATGTGAGATATAAAAAAATTGACATTTGAGGTCAAAGAGGGTAAGATACCTCATTGAAAAGCTGAATATGGAAAGGCAACGGGTGTCAGACGAAGCATATGCTTTGGGTCTGGTGAAAAGGGAAACAGGTGAGAATCCTGTACGATCTCGTCACTGTATTTAGGGAGCTTAAGCCATTATGTCACTGAGAAATCGGGAAGGCGGTGAAAGCTGTGATCTATAAGCCAGGAGACCTGCCTATTGCTGTACGGGGCGTTTGTCCAAACCACGAGGAATTGGTTGTACGATTATCAGAAGATCTTTTGGGGTCTTCTTGTTTCGTTGTGTTTATAAGGCCATTTACCTTAGGGTAGATGGCTATTTTTTATATTAAGGAGTAAAAGGTTATGAAAAGAAGAGCAGCAGTATTAATGGCTATGGCAATGATGTGCACATCCCTTGCAGCGTGTGGAAGTGATAGCACAGCAAATGTCAGCACTACCCCAGAGGCTGTGCAGACAGCAGCTAGTGAGGCTTCACAGGATGCGTCAAATGAACAGTCGGCAGATGCAGCAGTGTCTGATCAGGAGGCGGCTGACAAGGTGGCAGCTCTCATAGATGCTATCTATGTTCAGACAAGAACAGCAGATACAGACGCACAGTGTAAGGCAGCTAAGGAGGCTTGGGATGCACTTACAGATGCACAGAAGGAACTCGTAGAGGGCGAGGAGGCTGATCCAGACTACTTCGGAAGAGACACAGGAGATGCTTCTTTAGATGATCCTAGAAATCAGGATAATATCGGAGAGAAGGAAATTCTGGTAGTCAGCTTTGGTACATCGTTTAACGGTAGCCGTGCGGCAGATATAAAGGGTATCGAGGATGCACTTGCAAAGGAATTTACTGATTACTCAGTGCGCAGAGCTTTTACAGCACAGATTATTATAAATCATGTTCAGGCAAGAGAAAATGAGTTTATTGATAATGTGGACCAGGCACTTGACAGAGCTGTAGCTAACGGAGTAAAGACTCTTATCGTTCAGCCTACGCATCTTATGCATGGTGCAGAGTATGATGAGCTCATGGAAGCGCTTGCAAAGTATGATGGCAAATTTGAGACCGTGAAGGTGGCAGAGCCTCTCCTTGGACCTGTAGGTAAGGATGCTACTGTTATAAATGCTGATAAGAAGAATGTAGCTTTAGCCATCGCAGCAGAGGCTGTCAAGACAGCAGGATTCTCAGATATGGCTGCAGCAGCTAAGGATGGTACAGCCTTTGTATTTATGGGACATGGCACATCTCACACAGCGAAGGTTTCCTATACACAGATGCAGAATCAGTTCAAGGAGCTTGGCTATGAGAATGTATTTGTCGGAACTGTAGAGGGTGAACCTGAAGAAACAGAGGTAGAGGCTGTTATCGAGGCTGCGTCAGCAGCAGGCTATAAGAAGATCATCCTTCGTCCACTTATGGTAGTAGCCGGTGACCATGCTAATAATGATATGGCTGGAGAGGATGAGGATTCATGGCTTTCTATGTTTAAGGCATCTGGAAAGTTTGAGTCAGTAGATACTCAGATCGCAGGTCTTGGAAGCATCGCGGATATTCAAAAGATTTATGTGGCGCATACAAAGTCAGCACTTCCGGTAGCTGATGGCGAGTACGCAGTCACTTTTGATACAGACAGCAGTATGTTCGGTGTAAATGAGGCTTGCGAGGGAAAGGGCACTCTGACTGTGGAAAATGGAAAGATGAGCATTCACATTTCTCTTAAGTCAAAGAATATCGTAAACCTGTATGCTGGTCTGGCAGCCAATGCGGAGGCTGACAGTGCAAATGTTTTACAGCCTACTACTGACAAGGTTACCTACAGCGATGGACTTACTGATGAGGTGTACGGCTTTGATGTGCCAGTAGAGTCACTTGGAGCAGAGTTTGACCTGGCTATTCTCGGAACAAAGGGCAAGTGGTATGACCACAAGGTTTCTGTGGGATTTCCAGAGTAATATTTAGATAATATAATTATGATTAAATAAAACAAGCAGAGAATTAAATGTCTCTGCTTGTTTTTCTTTTGGCTTTTATCTTGATAAACTCTATAAAATCTTCTTTATCCAGTTCGCTTATCTGATCAAAGTAATACAGAAGATCTTTTTCCTTACAGGAGAGATTCTGATACCTTCTCTGGTTAACCGGATCGTTAAAGTAGTCTAAATATTTTTGTAGTTCTATGGAAGAATCGGATGGAGCTGGAGCATCATAGTAGATATTACGGTCTATCTCCGTGGTTAGGTGTAAAAGGTCATCTATGGAAATGCCATAAAGACCAGCTAGTTTATAAAGTACATCGGAGTCAGGCTTTCGTTTTCCTGTTTCATAATTGCTATAGGTTTGTCTTACCACGCCCAGTATTTCTGCCAGATAATCTTGTGTATATGAATGGGCTTTTCTTAATTCCTTTAGTTTGATTCCTAGTTGATTATTCATATATAAGATGCTCCTTTTGTTAAATTTTATGGATTTTTAATCTAGAAAATGTAACGAAGTGAAGCTTATATGCCGATATACAGTTAAGAAATGTTGCACATTTGACTGATTATATCTACAGGATGTTGCTTTAAGGCGGTTAAGGAGAGTTAAAAAGCCATGATTATTGCGCATAACATGATGGCTATGAACGCCCAGCGACAATTTAATATGGTAGGTGATAAGAGGGCTAAGTCTACGGAGAGACTATCTTCTGGTTACAAGATTAACAGGGCTGCAGATGATGCAGCTGGTCTTTCTATATCCGAAAAGATGCGAAAGCAGATAAGGGGCTTGGACCGTGCCTCTACCAACACCCAGGATGGCATCAGCATGGTTCAGACTGCGGAGGGTGCGCTTGCCGAAGTGCACAAGATGCTTGATAGAATGACTGAGCTTACCATTCAGGCAGCCAATGGAACGAACTCAGAGCAGGATCGCGACGATATCCAGCAGGAGATAAATCAGCTAAAGCAGGAGATAAATAGAGTTCAGACCACTGGAAAGTTCAATGAATTAAAGCTATTTCCGGAAAACGGCCATTCGCCAGATGAGGATTTAGGCTTAAGACCTGCGATTTCACTGGATCTAGAAGGAAGAACGTTTGAGTTTGAGTATATAGGAACAAATGGAGCTCCGGCGGCGGGAAGTGCCACAGGTGTAGGAAGTTCGGGGATAGATGATGAGTCGGGAAGATACATTATGTATGCCGGTGCTTATGCTGTTAAAGGTTTAAAGACAAAGTTCCCTGAACTATTTAAGGCGTCATCTAGTGATGTGCGGATAGGATTGAATACTAGCAATATAGATGGTCCATCAGGAACTTTGGCAAGCGCTGCTATTAGCTTGCATTCAGTCGGTGGAAGTAGTGAGTTGAGCTACACATTGAACATAGATACATCAGATTTTCCGATGCCGGTAAGCTCATTGACAGAACCGCAAAAGTCAAAGCTTTCTTCTACGATCGCACATGAAATGACACATTTGATAATGGATGATACTCTTACAGGCGGAATGCTTGGAAACTTTCCATCATGGTTTGTAGAGGGAATGGCTCAAACCGCTAGTGGAGATGGAGGCTGGCTATCAGGCAGCCTATCAGCATCTTCAAATGATACTGATATTAAAAATTATATGTCAAAGGCAGAATCTATGCCCTATGGTGCGGGTTATTTGGCAGTTATGACTCTTGGAATGGAGTTAAGTGGAAGTGGTACCGCCAGTTCATCTAATATAAGTTCGGGTTTAGATAAATTGTTCCATGAGATGGTGGAGCAGCAGAAGGCAGGAAAGCCTATAAATGCTGATGAAGCATTAAAGACTGCTTCCGGTGGAAAATTTAATACATTCAGTGACTATATAGGAAACTTTAAGAGGGCTGGAGGAGATACATTTGACGAAGTAAAGAGCTTTCTTACGGCTAAAGGTGCGGGCGCAGGGTCTTTACTTGACGAATTAAATGCTACAGAAAATATTGTTTTTAATGACTCAAGAATAAGAGCTTCTGGAGGTACTAGTGATTATAGAGTGGATTGGAATTACAGTGAGGTAAAAAACATTTATTCAACTGGATACATTCCAGCATCTCCGCGGGCTGTGGGAAGTAGTATAGAAGATGGCGGAGATGTAATCCTTCAAGTGGGAGCTGATGCTGGTGGCAGTAATCAGATAGGTGTTAAAAGGTTTAATATTTCTGAGAGAGCCCTTTTTGGCGGTCAAAGTGTAGAGGTAACTACTCAGGATAAAGCCAGAAAATCTATAGATTTAGTATCGGATGCTAAGGATCGAGTTTCTAAGGTACGAAGCTATTATGGTGCTATTCAAAATCGTCTGGAGCATACGATAAAAAATCTCGACAATGTAGTTGAAAATACGACTGCAGCTGAGTCCCGTATTAGAGATACTGATATGGCTAAAGAGATGGTTCAAAATTCACTCTTAAATATTCTTTCGCAGGCTGGAACTTCTATGATAGCTCAGGCGAATCAGAGTAAAGAGGGAGTGCTTTCGCTACTTCAGTAAAATAAGATTAACAACTGTTGCGAAAAGTGGGGGATACGCAACAAAGTGTTGCGTAAATGATTAAAGTAAGATATAATAACTAACAAAAATCGGAGCATTGTTTAAATGACAAAAGAAATTGAGAAGAGAGTACTGATAGCAGTAGGTCAGTATTCAAATCTTTATGATTATAATAATGCGGATGATGTGAAAACTATCATAGATGAAATAAGTAAGGATGATTTATTCACACAGTCTGTTTTTGGAAAAAAATATATAAATCGACTAGCTTTAGCAAAAGAAGGTATAGCACCTCAAAACTGTGTTATATGTTCAAGTCCCGCAGAGAATAGAGTTGTCTGTGATAGTTGTCTTAGTAAGATAGGTTCGTACGCTGGAGTAGCGCGGCCTATCGTTAATAGGACAAAGAGCGAAAATGTTTCGATAAGTCAGCCGAAGCATGGAGGAAGTTCTCCTATTGAAGATTTGATAAAGGATATGGATGATTCGCTTCTTCAGTTAGCCAGTCAGTCCTCTGTGGGAACAATAAAAAAGCTAATGTGGGTCAATGTTGCGCTTAGTATTGTTAACTCTATTGTCATATTTTTCTTAGCGCTTTTTATTTGGAGATTTATAGTAACTAGGTAGGTTAGGTGAAATTAAGTATCTAAGCAGATGATAGGTGGAATAGCTGCAATTAATGCAGAAAGTGGCAAGGTAGAAGATTGTTATTCTATATGGAATGGGTCGTATAAAAGGGCCAAAAGAGCTATAGTGGCTCAAAATAACGGAATTATACTGACTTCCGTACTTGTGCACAATGCAGAATGTGATAGTTTATACGACAGTGCGGGTATATTAAAAACGGATTATAGAGTTGGTAAAACGACGGATATAAAAAACGCTGGCTTTGATATACAAAAAACTTGGGAATACACGGGAGATCAGGCGCTTTTAAGCTTTAATGTTCTGGAGTGGAAGGAAAGATGCAAGCCTGATAATAAGAGAACCGTAATACATATAAGGGATGCTAAAGGTTTTACTGCGTTTGCAGATAGAGTAAATAAAAGCGATTCAGCGGCTATAAATGCACTAGTGATTCTTGATAATGATATTAGCTTTGGTGGAAGACATATTCCAGTCATTGGCATAAAAAGAGAGTGTGCATTCTGTGGGATATTTGATGGTCAGGGGCATTTGGTATGGAATGGCGCTATTAAAAATGAAGGGGCATTATATGCTGCTTTGTTTGGATATCTAAAGGGGATGGTATTAAATCTGATTTTCGATGGCCGAATCACCAGTGAGAATAATATGGGTGGTTTGTGCGGTTTGAATCAAGGTGAGATAGCTTGCTGTGGTGCGCTTGTAAGGACGAGGGAGCGTGGCGATAGAGGAAATGTTGGAGGGCTTGTTGTTCTTAATGAAGGCACTATTCGCAAGAGTTATTCTGTCTTTGTTCCAAGGCTTATGATTTCGCCCCTTGTATTAATTGCATTTATAGCAGCAGGTTTTATTATGTTAGGATCCTTGGGTTATGTCACGGTTGCTACAGCGATGGATGTCAACAGAGAATATGCTGTAGTCGAGGTAGATCCTAGACAGGAAAAAATAGAAGGTTTGACGACTGGTGAAGCTGAAAACAATGTCGTCGAGAATAAAACTAATACTATTTCATTTTCCTTCAATGAACAGGTGATAATATCCAGGACTAAGGGTACATGTAAACTGAATTTTATTAATCGTATAGATGACAAGAATAAACTTGTTATTATGCTGCAGGTAGAAAATGCAAGTGGTGAACGTGCCACGGTAGCTAGTGCGAAAGCCGTCTTACCTGGATATGGTATAGAATATCTAGAACTTGTGGACGGTGCAGAACAGTATTTGGAAGGTGCTTCTAACGGCTTGATAGTATTAATACCATATGATGTTAAAACAGATAATCTTAGTATGGTAAATACTGAGTTGCCTGTAAGGCTTATGTATGAGGATTAAAAGGGGTAGGGTATGAATGGTTCCGAGAAAAAACTACTTTTATCCTCGAAGATGGAAAAACGTCGAAGATTAGTGATGATTCCACTTGTTTTGGTGGTGAGTTCTCTTATTGTGAGTGCTATTGTATTTAATTTGGTCGCAAAATACAGTCCGCCCAAACATGATATTACAGCGTTAGAGGGAATACCAAAACCAGATGAATCATATTTATATGGAACGATAGTAACGCAGTATGGCTATGGTATGGCTATGGCGGCTAATCTATATCAGCAGTCTAACGGAGATGTTAATGTATATTTTACAAATTCTATAGCGAACAGTGTTTATTTGAGATTTGATATAGTAGATAGAGACAATGACAAGGTTTTATATAAAAGTGGATATATAAAGCCAGGAGAGTATATAGAAGCTGTGAATAATCCCAAGGTTAAGAATGAACACTATAATGTGATTGTAAAGGTATACGCATATACACCGGATTCATTTGTTAGCAAAGGGACTACTGAACTTGCGTTAATGATTCAACCATGGTAATAACATTTTGTTTATTATAAAATTTTCAAGGAGGAAAAAGGATGAAGAAAAAAATCTATTCTGCGATGCTTACAATGACAGTTACTTTGAGCGCTGTTATATCGCAGGCAGTGCCAGCGCAGGCTGGAAGTTGGGCTTTTGGTCCAGAAAATGGTGATGTTCAGATTGTAAATGGTGAAAATGTAGGTACATTTGATGATCCAAACATTTTGGCAAACGATTTGAATAGCTATGCTAACATTCCTGTTAAAATGGCTTTTGGTGAGGGCGGAGGAATTTGCTATGAGGTTAAGGTGGATTTCGGTGCCATGGAATTTAAGTACGATTACGGTAGTAAATGGGATCCTAGTACTCATTCTTATACTCTTGGAGAAAGCGGAAATCCAAATGGTGGATGGGTTAAATCATATCTTGATAATACCTCATATACCAGCTACAGTATGTCTCAGTTAGAGAGTTTACCAGTTACTAATAACATGATAAAGGTAACAAATCTCTCTAATTATCCTATAACTGCAGATTTTGCGTTCACCCAGGGAGCAAATGCATTCAATGCTAATCCTGCAGCAGCAGATGCGGTAAAGGGTATATTTAATAAGGACAATTTAGCACTTTATACCGATGTTACCAATAATGTTACTTCACCGACTGTTGTAGATACGTTGTCATTGGACTGGGATTATTCTCCTGCAGAAGATGCTAGTATGGACCATTATAATCTTTCCACAGATAGCAAGGACAATATAGGCTTGATGTTCTTCTCATTGATAGGAAAACCAGACAGAAATCTTACTTGGGCGACATCAAGTATGCAGAGTGTAGGTAATATAACTATTACTATTTCACCAGCATCGAATGCGACACTATATCACTAATACATTTTCAGTGACTTTTCAGGTTCTCTTCGGAGAACCTGTTTTTTATTGGTGAAATGAAGTGCTGCATGAATTGCCTACGTCTAGAATCTCAATTATGAGTAGATGAGACGTAGAGAATCAATAGCTTTAGCTAGAGGCTACGTCAAAAAAACATAATCTTGACATACGAGACGTAGGAATCAGGCTGAATGAAGTCGGGGCTACGTCTTTTTTGTGTGGAAACGGGAAATGGGACGTAAGTTTTCTCGCTAAGCATAAAAAACTACGTCCCAGTCTGTCGGAAATGGGCATAGAGACGTAATCATCATTCTGCTCGCAGAGATAATTGGCTGGATGATTCGTTAATCTAGAAATATCGTTTCTACTGTGATAGAATATAAAAGAATTGTGTGTTGACAGGAGGAATTATGGCTAAATTAAGTATGGCTTCCGATTATTTGGAAGGGGCACATGAGAAGATAATGGAAAAGCTCTGCGAGACGAATCTTTTGCAGACTTCTGGATATGGTACAGATGAGTATTGTGAGTCAGCTAGAGATAAGGTAAGAAAAGCCTGCGAGGCGCCTAATGCAGCAGTGCATTTTCTGGTGGGCGGCACACAGGCTAATGCAACAGTTATCGATGCGATACTTAGAACCTATCAGGGTGTTATAGCTGCTGATACAGGTCATATAAATGGACATGAGGCTGGCGCTATAGAGTTAGGTGGACATAAGGTGCTTACCATTCCTCATGAGGATGGAAAGATTTCTGCAGCTGGGGTAAAGAGCCTGTTAGAAAAATATTATGGTGATGAGAATCGTGACCATGTGGTTATGCCGGGTATGGTTTACATTTCTCAGCCTACAGAGTATGGCACTATCTATTCTAAGGCGGAGCTTACGGCTTTAAGCAAAGTTTGTCATGAGTATAAGCTACCTCTTTATGTGGACGGTGCTAGACTAGCGTATGCTCTTGGCTGCAAGGAGAATGATGTAACACTGCCTGATTTAGCTAGACTTTGTGATGCTTTTTACATTGGCGGAACCAAGTGCGGTGCACTTTTTGGCGAAGCTGTGGTACTTCCTAACCCTGAGCTTATACCACACTTCTTTACTATTATAAAGCAGCATGGCGCACTTCTTGCTAAGGGTCGTATCCTTGGAATAATGTTCGACACTCTATTCACGGATGATCTTTATATTAAGATAGGTCAGACTGCGATGGCTGCTGCGGACCGTCTTCGTGGCATCATGGCTGCCAAGGGCTTTAAATTCGCTATAAACAGCCCTACTAATCAGATATTTGTAGTGTTGGACAAGGACTCGCTGGAAAAATTATCAGCTGTAGTAAATTATAGCTTCTGGGAGGCTTTGGATGACGGAAGTACGGTAATCCGTCTAGCCACAAGTTGGGCGACCACCATGGAACAGATAGATGAGCTGGAAAAAAGTTTAGGCTAATATTATGGCAAATAAAATCGAAAAAACAAATGTAATGCGTGTTTTAGACCAGAAAAAGGTTCCTTACGAGATGTTCGTGCTGGAAGGTGCGGATGGACTGACTGGTACAGAGATAGCGGATAAGCTGGGCGAGAATGCTGACCAGGCATTTAAGACTCTTGTTACTACAGGAAAAACAGGTAATCATTTTGTGTTTGTAATCCCGGTATCGGCTGAACTTGATCTAAAAAAGGCAGCACAGGCTGTGGGTGAGAAGAATATCGAAATGCTTAAGCAGAAGGAGCTTTTGCCGCTGACAGGTTATGTGCACGGTGGATGCTCACCTATAGGTATGAAAAAGTTCTTTAGAACCGTAATAAATGACAGTGCACTTGGCTTCGATGAGATATACTTTTCTGCAGGTAAAATCGGACATCAGGTAAAGGTGGCAGTCAAGGATAT
>JAZRWF010000006.1:0-5692 GCA_045599565.1 Lachnospiraceae bacterium | reverse complement strand
AAGGTATCTAAGTTACGAGGATCGATCATTGCTACAGCTTCCTCAGGAGTCTTGTGTCCCTCGTCAACTAAGTCGCAAGCAATCTGTAAAGCTGCAGGAGCGGTTCTCTTACCGTTACGGCACTGAAGCATGTAGAGCTTCTTGTTCTCAACGGTGAACTCCATATCCTGCATATCATGGTAATGGTTCTCGAGGGTCTCGCAAACCTTTACGAATTCAGCATAAGCCTCTGGGAACTCCTTCTCCATCTGAGCGATTGGCATAGGTGTACGAACACCTGCTACTACGTCCTCACCCTGAGCATTGATAAGGAACTCACCCATGAGCTTCTTCTCACCAGTAGCAGGATCACGGGTAAATGCAACACCTGTACCAGACTCATCATTTAAGTTACCGAATACCATAGGCATTACGTTAACTGCAGTACCCCAAGAATATGGGATATCATTATCTCTTCTATATACATTGGCACGTGGGTTATCCCATGACTTAAATACAGCCTCGATAGCGAGCTTAAGCTGTACTACAGGATCTGAAGGGAAGTCCTCACCGAGCTGCTTCTTATACTCAGCCTTGAACTGAGCTGCCAGCTCCTTAAGATCAGCAGCGGTAAGCTCTACGTCGAACTTAACACCCTTCTTTTCCTTCATCTCATCGATAAGCTGCTCGAAGTACTTCTTACCTACTTCCATAACAACGTCAGAGAACATCTGGATGAAACGGCGATATGAATCATATACGAATCTCTCAAACTTAGGATCTGGGTTACCAGCGATCATAGCTGAAACTACTTCATCGTTAAGACCAAGGTTAAGGATAGTATCCATCATACCTGGCATAGAAGCTCTAGCACCTGAACGAACTGATACAAGAAGTGGATTCTTAAGATCTCCAAACTTCTTACCATTAATCTCTTCCATCTTCTTAACGCCGTCCATAGCCTGTGCCATGATCTCGTCGTTAATCTTTCTTCCATCCTCATAGTACTGAGTACAAGCCTCAGTGGTGATGGTAAAGCCCTGTGGAACTGGAAGACCAATGCTTGACATCTCAGCAAGGTTAGCACCCTTACCACCGAGAAGGTTACGCATGGTCATGTCGCCTTCGCTAAACATGTATACCCATTTGTTTGCCATTGTGTTATAATCCTCCTATAAAAATTTTATATAATCACGTAAGGTGAATTGTATCAACTTTTATACATTCAGTCAAGGTGATTATCAAATTTTTAACAATCTTTTACAAAGATGATAATATTCGCATTCTTAATAGAAGAATTTGCGAAAATGAATAACTGAAATGAGGTAAAATCAAATGAAATACTCTGGAATAGGCGGACAGGCAGTCATGGAAGGTGTAATGATGAGAAACGGTGATAAATACGCTGTTTCAGTCAGAAAGGAGTCTGGCGAAATGATCACTGAGCACTTCACCACTGGCAAAAGACCTGCCTGGGTTAACAAGACTCCTATCATAAGGGGCATCCTAAGCTTTTGGGACAGCCTATATCTTGGCATGAAGACACTTTCTTTTTCCGCTTCATTTTTCGAGGATGAAAGCGAAAAGCCTATGACTGAAAAGCAGCAGGCTGCCATGATGACAGGCACTATGATTCTGTCTATAGTACTTGCCATAGGCATATTTTTCTGCATTCCATATTTTGCTTCCATGTTTATCAAAAAATATATCGAAAGCTACGCCCTCACTGCTCTTTTGGAGGGCATCATCCGTATCAGCCTTTTCCTGTTTTATCTTTGGGCTATCTCACACATGGAGGACATTCACCGCGTATTCATGTACCACGGTGCCGAGCACAAGTGCATAAACTGTATCGAAAACGGTCTGCCTCTCACAGTGGAAAATGTTCGAAACAGCTCCCGTCAGCATAAACGATGCGGAACCAGCTTCATGTTCTTCGTGCTTTTGATTTCCATTTTCCTGTTTATGTTTATTCGTGTGGACTCGAAGCTTTTACAGCTTGCATGCAGACTTATTCTGATTCCAGTGATTGCTGGCATCTCATACGAATTTATTCGTGTAGCCGGCCGTAAGGATAATCTTTTGGTTCGACTTATTTCAACACCTGGCATGTGGATTCAGTCCATCACCACAGCTGAGCCTGACGATTCCATGATCGAGATTGGCATCGCCTCGACAAATGCTGTATTTGACGTAGATGATTTCCTAAAGAACTACGAAGATGCTGATTGCACATGTAATTAAGAGGTTTTGACACATGCAAGTTTACTGTAACAGAAAGTGGCGTTTCATCCCGAATTTCATAGATGATTATCTCACGACAGAAATCGATAAGGAAAGCAGCGAGCTGGTAGATTTACCGCACTGCATAGCCGTCACTGAATTAAACTACTTTGACGAAAAGCTGAATCAAAAGGTCTGCTGCTACCAGAAAAAATTCGCCATCCCCACAGAATGGATTGGAAAAAGCGTGGTTCTGCATTTCGAGGGCGCCGCACATGACTGTGCCGTTTTCGTAAACGGCCGGCTGGCAGCTCATCACAAATGTGGCTACACCGCATTTGCTGCAAATGTAGGCGACCTTTTAAAATATGGCGATGAAAATCTAATCACCGTACGACTCGACTCAAATACTAATCTACTTCAGCCGCCATTTGGAAATGTGACCGATTACATGACATACGGCGGCATTTATCGTGATGTCTACTTTACGATAAAGGAGCCCTGCCATATCGAAGATCTCTTTGTAATGCCTTCGCTGTTAGAGAGTGTAGAAACAGAAAGACGTGACAAATCGCAGATAGCCCGCATAGAAACCCAGGGTCTTGTGAAAACAAATGTCTTCTTTAACCAAGATATTCTGACTTACACGAGAGACGGTCGAGTTTTTATAAGACAGTATCTTGGCTCGGAGCTTCTTTTTTCTCAACCAGTAGGCGGACTAATCGATAAAGAAAAGCTGCTATGCATGGAGTGCTGCTCTGCACCAGTAAAGGTACATTTGTGGGATATCAAGAATCCATTCCTTTACACACTCAGAACCGAAATTCTTTTAGATAACGAGATAGCTGATACCTTTGAAACAGAGGTCGGCTTCAGAACTGCTAAGTTCATGCCTGATGGCTTTTATCTGAATAACCGAAAGGTAAAGCTCATAGGTCTAAACAGGCACCAGAGCTTTCCGTACATCGGCTACGCTGCCACAGAATCCTTGCAGAAGCTGGATGCACATATATTAAAGGATGAGCTCGGTGTAAACTGTGTACGCACCAGCCACTATCCGCAGAGCCAGCAGTTCATATCGGAATGTGACAGGCTTGGTCTTTTAGTATTCACCGAGATTCCGGGTTGGCAGCACATAGGAAATGAGACCTGGCAGAATCAAGCTGTTGCCAACACAGCAGACATGGTAAAGCAGTATAGAAACCATTGCTCCATCATCCTCTGGGGCGTTCGCATAAATGAATCAGCGGACAATGATGAGCTATATCAGCGCACGAATGACGTGGCACACGCTTTGGATCCTACGCGCCAAACAAGCGGTGTCAGGGCGTATAAAAAGGGAAATGTCCAGGAGGATGTATACGCATATAATGATTTCACCTGCGATTCCATAAAAGGTCCTGCTCTTTTAGATCGGGATGATGTGTTTGACAATGACGAGATTCCATATATCGTGAGCGAGCACAATGGTCACATGTTCCCTACTAAGATGTGGGACCCTGAGGAGCATCGCCTAGAGCAGGCACTCAGGCATGCAAAGGTAATAGATGCCATGAAATCCTCTGACGGCTCCATCAGCGGTGCCATCGGCTGGTGTATGGCAGATTACAATACTAATAAAGATTTCGGAAGCGGCGACGGCATTTGCTACCATGGAGTCCTTGACATGTGGAGAAATCCAAAGCTGGCTGCATCTGTATATAAAGCAGAGTGCACCAGTGAGCCTTTCCTTTCTGTCTCCACATCCATGGATATCGGAGACCACCCTGCCGGCAGACTTGGAAAGAATTACATCTTCACTAATGCGGAATCGGTCATCATGTATAAGGGTAATGACCAGATTAAGGTTTTCACACCTAGTCACAGTCGCTTCAAGCATATGAAGCACGGTCCTATTTTGATAGATGATTACATCGGAAACACCATTTTTGAAGATGAGCGATTCACCAGACATCAGGCAAAGGTTTTAAAGCGTCTTTTAAATCGAACAGCCATATACGGCACAAAATTTACCATAAAAAATGCAAAGGACGCACTCTCACTTATGCTCTTATATCACATGAGCATGAATGATATCGTACCCATTTACACGCAGTACATAGGTGGATGGGGCTCCGCTTCAGAAAACTATCACTTCGATGCGATGGATGGCGACTCAGTTATCACAGGTGTAACAAAGGGCTCAAGCTCTCGGTTTTACTTAAAAGCTTCTGCCAGCCAGACGCTTTTGACGGAAAGAAATACCTACGATATCGCACTCGTCAGAATCTGTGCCATAGATGACCACATGAATCAGATTCACTACTTCAATCGCCCTGTAAAGGCTACCATCACAGGTCCCGCTTCTATAATCGGAAGCGATATACTTACTCTAAATGGTGGTGCGGGCGGACTACTTATAAAATCCACCGGTGAGGAAGGGGATGTTCTGCTTACCCTCTCCTGCAGCGGATGTGATGATATTGAATTAAAATTTTTTGTAACAAAAGAGGAATAATATTATGAAACTTAAAACTTCTCAAAAGGCAGCATTTGGTTTCGGCGCATTTGGAAAAGACATCGTTTACATGCTTATCGCATCATACCTTCTTTACTACTATAATGTAGTTCTTGGTATGTCATCAGTTTTTGTCGGCACAGTCATGATGGCTGCGCGAGTATTTGACGCATTTAACGACCCATTCATGGGCATCATAGTAGCTAAGACTAAGACTAAATTCGGAAAATTCAGACCTTGGATTTTGGCTGGAACTGTGCTTAATGCAGTGACTATCTACGCACTGTATGCCACCCCTGCTTCCATGGCAGATTCCTCTCTTAGAATCTGGCTCGTAGTATTCTACTTCGCATGGGGTATAACCTACACACTTATGGATATTCCATTCTGGTCTATGATTCCTGCCATCACAGATGCAGGCTCTGACCGCGAGCAGCTCACATCCTTAGCACGTACCTGCTCTGGAATCGGTGATGCGATACCTACAGTACTCACCATGACACTCGTTCCTATACTCTCAGGCAGTGCTGCCATCGCAGATTATAAAATCGGCTTCAAGTGGTGGGCTCTTATCATCGCCATCGTATTTGTCATCTCAGAAATCGTGTGCGTTCTCATGGTTCCTGAGCGTGAGGTAAACATGGATATGCCTACGACAAAGGTCGGCGACATGTTCAAGTCTTTGTTTAAAAACGATCAAGCAATGACTGTCGTTTTATCTATTATCCTGGTTTACACCTCTCTTAATATTTGCGGAAATCTGGTTTTATACTTCTTCCAGTTTGACGTAGGAAATGAGGGCGCATATTCCATCTTTGCCGCAGTAGCATTTGCTGCGCAGGTTCTTATCATGATGGTTATCCCAGCGCTTAGAAAGAAGTTTACAAAGGCTCAGCTTTTCATGGCCGGCTTCATCATCCAGATAGCAGGATATCTCGTAATTCTTCTCATGGCTTACACGAATATTTATACACCTGCCACCTGGTTCATCCT
>JAZRWF010000005.1:0-19791 GCA_045599565.1 Lachnospiraceae bacterium | reverse complement strand
TGTCGAAATAGGCTACCTTAGGCGACACTATAGAGTAGAACGCCGTATTGGATGGTATCGCCCTGTCGCCATGGTTTGGAACCACAAGATACTCCGCCCTTAGATTAAATCCATTTCGCGAGATAATCTGCTTGGCAACTGACGCTGAATGCACATTTGAGCAGTATAGAATATCCGAATTCTTAGATGAAATCTTAAGCATTAAGGATGCATTGTCCAAAACATCATCAGTGGTCCAGCTTAGAAGCAGGTCATCATAGGTGTTTATTACCTCGATAGAAAGCCCTGTATACATAAGCTTCTTGCCGCGGTGAAGCTGTGATTTCACATATGGTCGAACCGTGTTCACATACTCCTCAAAGAAGATCATATCATTCCATTCGCCGGCACTCAGCTTAAAATTATCAAGAGATATACCATTATCATAGACATGCTCTACTGTGATGTCGCCTGGGTCCTTAAGTATATCCACTATAACGCCAGCGTGCGCTGATGAGTAATTCGTAATATACCAGGCGCTGACCTTTCCGCCCAGGACTTCTATCTGACTTCTGATATCAGCAGAATTCTCTGCTGAACCGCCATCGATAATAATCAATTGTTTGCTTCGTCTGTTGTACAAAACATAGCCACTTCCAGGCTTTCCGGACTTGTCCTGATAGGTGGTGACTATCCATCTGTTGGCTGATCCGGTACGCTCATATAAGTCGTAACCAGTCAGATTATCACGTAAAAGATAATCATATTTTTCCAATGCCTCCTGGTTAAGCGGAGACGAGTATATCATCATGTAATCCAGCCCATATTCTTCAGTGGCTGCTACAGCCAGCTCCACCTCTGCCTTCTCTGAATCCAATTGCAGTTTTTTCAGGTTTTCATCGTCTCCGGAGAGCTTTAAGTTGAAACGCAAGTCCACCTGACGTAAATATGGAAGCACTTTTTCACCCGCTAAAATGGATGCACTGCTTTTTCCAGTCGCATCTAAATAGCTGCTGGCTTCCAAAACAGCGCTAGGAACCTTCTGTGGATTATCCGATATTTGAACCAGACTCTGGCTATATACCATTCCTCCAAACAGCGCCACCACAGCCACAGAAAGAATACCTAGCCCCCACTTCAAAACAGGCTTTTTAAAATACATAATCCCAAGAGTAATCGCTATCGCTATGATGAAGCTGATAGGCAAAATAGCAAAGCTCTTTTGAATCTTCTCCACTACCTCCCTCTCCGGAAATACCATTCGCATGATCCAGAAGGTCAACGGATTCGCCAACAAAATAAGCATGAGCCCAGTGTACCAAATATAGCTGTACCTAGTCTCATTTCCTCGCAAATAGAAGAAGGCGACCACATATGCTAAAAGCAGCACCATTATAAAGCCTATTGAGCCTGATTTATCGCTATTAAGTTGGACAAGAAACTCAAAGTAATCCACCTAAATCACCCCAACGCTAGCTGAACCATCAAAAAAACAACCGGCATAAATAGTCCAAACGGCATATACCTAAGCGGCTTCAAATGTCTCCCCTGAACGCAAAAGCACACTATCAGACCCGTACACATAATACAGTAGAGCAATGTGTTTTCCCAACCGCAGCAGCTGACTGCTATGGAATAAACAAACACTTTAGCTATTCCGCTCATAGTAAAGCCCGTCTTAAACACCTTAGGAAACAGGTAAAATGCAAACGGGAACAAAACAGCCTTCGCCAGAGCGCTGCTCTGCCATGAACACGATAGAAGGCTGTATGAAACGGCTCCAGAAGAATAGTACGCCACCATATTTATAGCCGTAAGAACCAAAAGAAACAGAAGTCTGTCTCTACTCTTCTTAAACAAAGCCCTGCCCAAAAGGAAATAGCTGATATATGCAAGCAAAATTAAAATCGGCGGCATCACTGTGTGCGCCACAGTAGCTACAGGAAGCCCTGTAAGCCTAGCCACCATAGCTAAAAGCATAGGCCAGCTTTCCAGCGCATAGTCCGTATCCAGACCGATTTCCTCGCCCGTAAGTGTATCTGTATTGTACATTTGACCAGTGATATTAGCTACATTTGCATGCACTAATGCTACAGAATCCTCCACAGCCACCGAATCATTTATCAGCACCACAGACAAAAAGAGCTGCATAAGAATCAACGCAAAAATAAGCGTCAAAATTCTGCCGCAGCCCTTATAAATATCAGAAAATGTGATTTTTATGCCCTGACCCGCCATAATACGACCCAGAACTATAGAAACGAAAATAGTGACAATAGCGCCTACATAAGTAATAACAAGCAGACCAAAATCCGCCCCTGCCAGAACGAAAGGTGCACAAAGCAGCTGCCATAAAGCCAGCAGACATATAAATACTATGTAGATAGTCTCCAGCACTATTTGCCCTCTTCCTTCGCCTTTGTAATAGCTTCGTTCAGCTGAAGCATCTTCGTATCCATCATGGACACGATTTCAGAACACTCTCTCAGATCTCGACTGATATACTCAGGTGCGTGACCCTCGAACTTATAGTATATCTTATGCTCCAGCGAAGCCCAGAAATCCATACCTATGGTACGAATCTGAATTTCTATTTTAGTGGCCACCACACTGTCAGAAAAATACACTGGTATGGTCACTATCATGTGATAGCTCTTATACCCGCTAGGCTTTGGATTCGCGATATAGTCCTTTATAGAAATGACCGTTATATCGCTCTGTGCACCTATCATCTGAGCTATCATGTAGATATCCGAAGTAAAGCTGCAAACGATGCGTAGACCCGCGATGTCATTACAGTACTCGAGCATATTCGCCAGCGTTACTTCATGATTATTCTTAGCAAGCTTTTTGGCTATACTTTCAGGTGACTTCAGACGAGACTTAACATACTCGATAGGGTTGTATTTGTGAACCTGCTTAAACTCATCGTTTAAGATATCTATCTTCGTCTCCATCCTCTTTATAGCAGACTCATACATAAGCATGGCTCTGCTGTAGGATTCAGCGTCCTCACCCTCTAATATCCAAGGATTCATTCCCGCCATCTAACTCTCCTATAAAGCAGCCTTAATCTTCTCGATCATCTGAGCATACTCATCATCTGAAAGGAAGGTCTTCTTTGGATTCATCTCAAATGTACCGCCCCACTCGAACTCATCCTTATACTTAGGAACGATGTGGAAGTGAAGGTGATGACCTGTATCGCCATATGCTCCATAGTTTACCTTCTGTGGATTAAATGCCTTGTGAATAGCCTCTGCCACGTGATTAACATCCTCGATAAATGCAGCACGCTCCTCAGCAGTCAGCTCCACCATCTCAGACACATGCTTCTTGTGAGCTACGATCACACGTCCTGGATGACTCTGCTCCTTAAAAAGATACAGCTTGCTGGCATTAAGCTCACAAATCTTTATGCCAAACGCATCCAAAAGTTCGTTTTCCTGACAATAAGAACAGTTCTCCATAGTTAATTCTCCTTTTAACAAAAACCCATATCCCCAGTATTTCCAACACTTTACAAATCAAAGTCTATCTTCTCTGTCCAGCAGCCTCATACATTAAAAGACCTGCAGCCATAGCGGCATTCAGTGATTCAAGACCACCCGACATCGGTATGATAAGTGCCTCATCACAGGCATCTATAGTGGAAGGAGTAAGACCATTACCCTCATTTCCTATAGCAAACCCTATCGATTTATCACTTCTAAAATCTATATCCCAAAAGCCCTTCTTTCCTCCAAGTGCAGCTGCGTAAGTCTTCACGCCAGCCATCTTAGCTCTCGAAAGTCCTTCTGAAAATTCATCTAAAACTACATGCTTCACCCTAAACAGGCTGCTCATCGTGGCTCGCACCACCTTTGGACTGTAAATGTCCACACAGTCCCTTGACATGATGACCGCCTCCACACCTGCACCCTGTGCAGTGCGAATGATAGTTCCAAGGTTCCCCGGATCCTGGAGACTTTCCAAAAACAGATATATCCCTGGCTTTTCAAACAGCTCTGCTCCATCTAAGCCTTCAAACGGAAAACCCACTACCGCCAAAAGCCCCTGCGGTGTCTTCGTATCGGACATGGCATTCATGACATTCTCAGCCATTAAGTACGCCTCGCCCTTAAAAGCCACATCACCACATATCAAGCCAGCCGCCTCTGAGCATTTTTCAGTATAATAAAGTTTTCTTATTAGCTCTCTTGGAACCTCAGACACAGCCCGAAGCCCTTCCATGACAAAAGCCTTCGCTTCACGTCTGGCCTTCGACTTTTCCAAAAGCTTATTCACCTCTTTTACATGAGGTGAGGCTAAAGAAGTTATACAATCCGCCATATTATGCATTAGCAAGGGTGTAGCTAATCTCTACCTGATAGTCGTCCACATCCTTCTTCATGGCAAGTGCCTCATCGATATCATAGTGAACGAACTCTCCATTCTTGTATGCCACGATTCTCTTTGTCTCGCCCTGAACTAAAAGGTCAGCAGCCATCGCACCCATGGTGGTAGCATATACTCTGTCCTTACAGGTAGGTGAACCACCGCGCTGCATGTGACCAAGGATAGTAGCTCTGGTCTCTACGCCTGTGGCAGCCTCGATACGCTTAGCCATAGAGGTGGAGTGACCGATACCCTCAGCATTTATAATAATGTGATGCTTCTTACCCTTCTTACGACCCTCGATAATGTGATTTACAAGCTTCTGCTCATCATAATCATATCTCTCTGGAAGAAGCACATCCTCAGCTCCGTTAGCAATAGCACACCAAAGAGCGATATATCCAGCTCCACGACCCATAACCTCGATAATAGAGCATCTCTCATGTGAGGTAGAGGTATCACGAACCTTATCTATAGCCTCCATAGCGGTATTAACTGCGGTATCAAAGCCGATAGTGTAATCAGTACAGCTGATATCCAAATCGATAGTACCAGGAACGCCGATAGCATTTATTCCAAGAGCAGCCAGCTTCTGAGCTCCTCTGAATGAACCATCACCGCCGATAACTACCAAACCATCGATACCATGCTGACGACACATATCTGCTGCCTTCTTCTGATACTCTGGCTCGAGCATCTCCAGACATCTGGCTGTCTGAAGGATGGTACCACCCTTTTGAATAATATCTGATACGCTGTGCGCGTCCATGTCTATAATATCACCAGCTAACAATCCAGCGTATCCACGCTTGATTCCCTTTACAGTAAGTCCGCGGGAAATACCCTGTCTCACCACAGCTCTGATGGCTGCATTCATTCCAGGTGCATCACCGCCACTAGTAAGCACACCGATAGTCTTCACTGCACTCTTTTCTGTTGCCATATCTCTATCCTCCAAAGTATTCATGCCCCGTCAGGGGTTATTTCCTTATTAACCCCTTTATTTTACTAGTATTTCTACTACTTTTCAAGACCAAATCATCTATTTGAGAACGGGAATGTTACTTTTTTATCAATGACTGCCACCTTCGTCTCGCCATACTTTTCCTTGAGCGCCAAAAGCGACTCCTTAGATATTTCCATGGTAATTCCAAGAGCTTTGGCAGCTTTATCTGAGGTACCGTATAAAATAACAGAAGCATTTCCAGGATAATTCTTTACTGTCTCTGCTACCTCCTGCTCCTTTTCGATAGCTTCAGCCCTTCCTAAAAAGGCTATCCATACCTCTCTTTTCACTGCGTCAAATGCGACCACAGACTGAGCGATCAATTTAGAGTCCTTGTCTTCCTCTGCCGAAACTCTGCCCTTTATAAAGATTTTTGAATCTTCTTTTAACAAATCCTTATACTTGTCATAGTCTCTAGGGAACACGATTACTTCCACTGTTCCAGCCAGATCCTCCAGCGTGACAAACGCCATGACAGTATTATTCTTCGTGTACTTAATGTTAAGAGCTGAAATCATTCCGCCCACTACTACAGACTCATTATCTGAAAGGGGCGATGCACCTGTGTCCACATCCAGCATAAAATCTGAGGTGGTGGCCGTGATGTTCTTCTCTATCATACCTGCATAATCGTCCAGAGGATGTCCACTTACATAAACACCCATTAGCTCCTTTTCAAAGCCCAAAAGCTCATCTGGCAGGTATTCATCAGTCTTAGGGTAGTCCACCTTATGAACTGCCTTAGGCTCCTCAGAAGCAGCTTCACCCATTCCGCCATCCAAAAAGGCAAATAAGCTCATCTGTCCAGGAACATTTTTCTTTCTATCATTTATCTCATCGTCTATAAGCACCGGTGCAAGAAGATTCTTCTGCTTTCTGTTTCCAGGCAGACAGTCCATAGCACCCGCTAGGATAAGATTCTCAACAGCTCGCTTGTTTACATCCTGACCGACTGTCCTTCCGACGAAGTCATAGATATCCTTATAAGCTCCGCCACTCTCACGAAGCGCTATTATCTTATCCACCACAGGTCTGCCGACACCCTTTATCGCATAAAGTCCATATCTGACAGCCAGCTTCTCGCTGGAGGTAGCCACGAAGCAGCCTGCGCCCTCATTTATATCTGGCGGAAGCACCTCTAAACCCGAAGCACGGCAAAAGCTTATGTGACCGCTCACCTTTCTAGTGTCGTCTAATTCAGAGGTCAAAAGAGCAGCGAAAAATTCTGCCGGATGATATCGCCTCAAATATGCCGTCTGATATGCAACCACTGCATACGCAGCCGCATGTGATTTATTAAATGCATATTTAGCAAAATCTATCATGTCATCATAGATTTTATTCGCCACATTTTCATCTATTCCATTTGCCACACAGCCAGGCACTCCCTCATCAGGATTTCCATATACGAAGTTCTGCCTCTCCTGCTTCATGACATAGTCTTTTTTCTTCGACATAGCTCTTCTAACCATATCGCTTCGGCCCATAGAATAGCCCGCGAGGTCACGCACTATCTGCATAACCTGCTCCTGGTACACTATACAGCCATAGGTAGGCGAAAGGATAGGCTCCATCTGCGGACAATCATAGGTGATGGCATCTGGATTTTCCTTACTAGCGATGTAAGCCGGTATAGAATCCATAGGACCTGGTCTGTATAAAGAAATGCCCGCTATGATATCCTCCAGACTCCTCGGCTTTAGTTCCTTCATGAACCCTGCCATACCTGGACTTTCCAGCTGGAATATACCCTGACACTTACCGGTTCCTATGAGATTCAAAACATTCGGATCATCATAGCTCATGGTAGAAAAGTTTATATCCTCTCCGCCGTTCGCCTTCACCGCCTTAATACAGTCATTTATAACAGTAAGCGTGCGAAGGCCGAGGAAATCCATCTTTAACAGTCCCAGCTCCTCGATGGTCGTCATAATAAACTGAGTCGTGAGCGTGCCTTCTGAGCTTCGCGACAAAGGCACATACTCCATCATAGGAAGTCGCGAAATAACGACACCGGCTGCATGCACAGATGTATTTCTAGGCAGCCCTTCCAAGCTCTTTCCTATGTCAATAAGCTGCTTGACAGACTCATCCTCGTCGTACAGCTTTTTTAATTCTGGATTTAAGTTAAGCGCTCCATCTAGTGTGATTCCGAGCTCCTGTGGCACCATCTTCGCTATAGAGTCCACAAAGCCATAAGGCAGGTCCATAACACGACCCACATCTCTGATAACACCTCTGGCCTTTAGAGTACCGAAGGTAACTATCTGCGTAACACAGTCCTCACCATACTTTTCTATAACATAATCTATGACCTCTGAACGCCTCTCATAGCAGAAATCCACGTCTATATCAGGCATGCTGACACGCTCAGGATTTAGGAATCTTTCAAAGATAAGCGAGTATCTGATAGGGTCTATATCAGTGATACCCGTCGTATATGACACCAGGGAACCCGCCGCAGAGCCTCTTCCGGGTCCTACTGGTATACCCTTAGTTCTGGCAAAGTTTATGAAATCCCATACTATCAAGAAATACTCGATATATCCCATATTCTTAATGGTAGTTAATTCATAATTTAATCTTTCCACTAGGCTTTCCCAGCTATCTGGATACCTTTCCTTTAAGCCATCGAAGCACAGCTTGTTCAAATAAGTCCATGAATCATAGCCAGCAGGCACATCGAAATATGGAAGCTTCGTGACACCGAACTCTATCTCCACATGACACCTGTCAGCTATATCTCCAGTCCTAAGAACTGCCTCCTTCGCATACGGAAACAGCGATAGCATCTCCTCCTCAGACTTCACATAATACTGTCCGCCATCATATCTCATGCGGTCCGTATCAGAAAGCTTCTTTCCTGTCTGGATGCAAAGCAGAACATCATGGCTGTCCGCATCCTCCGCATTAGTGTAGTGGCAGTCATTCGTCACCACAAGAGGAATGCCCGTTTCATTAGAAAGACGCATGAGCTGCTGGTTCACCACCTGCTGCTCTGGGATTCCATGATCCTGCATCTCAAGGAAGTAGTTTCCATCGCCAAAAAGTTCTAAATATCTTAAAGCTACAGCCTTAGCCTCATCATAAGCCTTCGCAGATAAAGCCTTCGCCACCTCACCTGCCAGACAAGCGCTAAGACAGATAATACCCTCGTGATATTGGCTTAGAATCTCCCAGTCCACCCTAGGCTTATAGTAAAATCCATCCACGAAGCCCGCAGAGACTATCTTCATAAGATTCTGATAGCCAGTATTATTCTCCGCCAAAAGAATAAGGTGATAGTACTTATTCTCATTCTTCGCCTGCGTCTTATCCAGTCTGGAACCGGGTGCCACATACACCTCACACCCCAGCACCGGATTTATCCCAGCTGCCTTACACTCCTTATAGAAGTCGATAACGCCATACATGACACCGTGATCTGTAATAGCAGCCGATGTCATGCCCAGAGCGGCGCACTTCGCCACATAGGCCTTTATCTTATTCGACCCATCCAAAAGAGAGTATTCTGTATGTGTATGCAGGTGCGCAAATCCCATATTCCCTCCTGTCAATGCGAATATATAAACAAACAGCTGTTCGGTATATGTAATATATCACTCGAACATTTATTTGTCAATATATATAAACGATATTTTTTCCTTCAAATCTGATGGCACCATAGGCTCATCATAGCCCTGAACCACATAAAACCAGTAAAAGTCCTCTGAGTGCGCCGAAAAACGTCTCATCCCTTCCACGAATTCAGGATATGCTCCCACCGAAATAAAAAAGGTCAGCTCATTTTTAACAGCACTCTCGAAATCAAAATCCAGTTTATCTGTCTCCGCTCCCTCGTCTATCCTAGCCAGAATCTCCCGAAGCGCCATGATATGCCCCGCGCCAGTTCCATGCGAAAGACCCTGCGCCGAGCCACTTTTTATATCACGTCCGCTCGTCACGAAGCTGAATGACACTCCCATCTGCGACAAGTGCTCCGCCAGCCCAAGTGTCATAGAAATCGCGCTCTCCACAGCCTTGTGATGCTTAAATACGCCGTTATCCATAAGCTCGAGCACGATTCTTCCTGTTATGTCACAGGAAAAGCCCTGCACATCCACCATCAGACCGCCACCTTTGGCGCTGGCCTTTTGATTTATAAGCCTTCTGTCATCCGTCGGAGCATACTCCCTTATGCCGATATACGAAAAGGGATCTGTTACCAGCGCACGTTTCGTAGCAATATCTCCGTTTAGATTCACCAGTATTTTCTTAAATGCCTCCGACTCAAAGGTCTTTGGATATACGGTCAGCTGCGTGTAAACTGGCAGCGTTTCCACCAGATTTTCCATAAAGAATATATCCGAGCCCACGAGATCTATGCTCTTCGCCTCGTAGTAGCCCCTCTGCGCAGCCACGAAGGGAATCGTTCGCTTTATCTCCTCCCTGCTGCTGAGCGCAAACATGTCATTTCTATAGAAAAAATCCGTCACATTCGAATTTACATCCATATCGATGAATTTTAGCTTTCTGCTGACATGGAATTTCACCTTCAGATTCGGCAAAGGCAGCCATTTATCGTTCCTTATCACCTCGATAAGGGCAGACCTTTGGCCTTCGAACAGTGTGTCATTCAAAAATGAAACATTTGCTGAGAGTCCCTTCATCCAAAAGCGTCTAAAAAGTAGCCGCTCCAGAAGAAAAAGGAGTAAAAATATTAAAAATAGTACTACAGCAGCCGCCAAATTAGAACTCCTCCGTAGGAACCTTCACTGTATCCAAAACTTCCTTAATAACGTCAGACGCATCCAAAGAAAGGTTATGTCCGAGCACAAGCCTATGAGCGCACACTGGCTCCGCGAGCTTTTTAATATCATCTGGAATCACAAAACCTCTTCCATCCAGGTATGCATAAGCCTTCGCTGCATTTAAAAGCGCGATGGTTCCACGAGTGGAAATACCACATCTGACCGCAGAGTGCGCACGACTGGCAGCCGCTATATCAGCGATATATTCCAAAATACAGTCCGCCGTCTTGACTGCCTTCACTTCTGCTCTCGCAGACATTATCTCGTCAAAAGTAACCACAGCCGTCAAGGTGTCCAGTGGATCCGCTGCGCCATAGGTCTTAAGCACGGCTACCTCCTCATCCTTCGACAGGCTGCCCATGAAAAGTCGCATCATAAAGCGGTCCAGCTGTGCCTCTGGAAGTGGATATGTACCTGCGGATTCTATAGGATTCTCAGTCGCTATTACAATGTACGGATTCGGCAGCTCTAAGGTCATGCCATCTATGGTAACCCTCGCCTCCTGCATACACTCCAAAAGTCCTGCCTGGGTGCGAGGTGTGGCACGGTTTATCTCATCAGCTAAAAGAATATTAGTAAAAACAGGACCCTTTTTCAGCTCGAAATCGCCTGTTTTAGGGTTATATGCATTAAGACCTGTCACATCTGTTGGAAGAAGATCTGGTGTAAACTGTATTCTACCATATGATAAGCCCAGACTTTTGGACAACGCTTGTGCTAATTTAGTTTTACCTGAGCCAGGCATATCGTGCAAAAGTACATGTCCATTTGCTAAAAATGCAGTGCAAATGAGCTTTATCACCTCATCCTTACCTATGATAACCTTTGACGCGTTTTCTAATATTTTCTGATAAAAACCCATGCTGCCTCCCGTTTTAAGTATCCTAAACAAAATAGGGCGGAGCCAAAAAGGCACCGCCCCGATAAACTACATTATACCAAATGCTCTAAGCAAAATAACAAATATTCCAAGCAAGCTCACACCGAGCAGCACATTCGTTACAAGAAGCATTCTCTTTAGTCCTTTAAACGACTTTTCAAGCTTCTCACTGTCCTCCTGGCTGGTGTCCTTATCTCGTAAAATATCCTGAATATTACGATAAAGAAGAACATTTTCAGAGTGGTTATTATCGGCCACCTGCTTCACCACGGTATCGAAGCTTCCACCTAGGACGCTGACCGCCTGCGAAACTGTAGATGAAATACTGCCAAGACCATCTCCCAGCTTATCATCGAGCTTCGCCCCGATTTTATTATCCATCTCAGAAAGCTTAGAGCCCACATTCTCAACTAGCTGATTAGAAGATGCATCCAGCTTCTGACCCACAGTGCTGTTCATATTTTCTACAGCTGCATTTACTGTGCTGGAAATACCGCCCACAGCCTGCTTCATCTCTGCCACAGCTGCTCTGATATCATCTGCACCACCGGAAATGCTGCCAAGAGATGCCTTTACATCTGCAGCTGTCTTAGTAGAAGAATCATCTATACGCTGTCCCACAGAACCCTCGAACGCTACGAGTCTTTGGTCAATTCTGTTAAATGCATTATTTACCTGATTTTGAACATCAGAAACCAGACCTGACGCCTCAGCCTTTCTCTTCTCGAGCTCTGCAGAAAGCTTCTGATTCTCACTCTGAAGCCTGTAAACAGAGTCTGAAAGTGTCCTCGCCTTAGCTTCCTTCTCATTTATCATAGACTGAAGCATGAGAGCCTTCTCTCTAAAGGCATCTATCTGAGTGACAAGCATATTGTCAAACTCATCCAGACTACTTATGCTAGGCGCTGACAAAACAGGTGTACCTACAGTCTGCGAATGCATTTGCTGCGGCTGTGCCGAAAAGCCCTGTGCCGGCATACTCTGCCCATATACTGGTGAATTGTAAACTGGTGCGCCACCGCCTACAGCCTGATTAGGTGCACTATAATATGGTGGCTTTAAGTTCGTGTCGTTCATCGTAAAAATCCTTTATTCTACAGAATAGTTTGGAGCCTCACGGGTAATCTGAATATCATGTGGATGGCTCTCCTTAAGAGAAGCTGCAGAGATGCGGACAAATTTACCTCTCTCCTGAAGCTCTGGAATGGTAGGACATCCGCAGTAGCCCATACCGCTTCTGATACCACCGATAAGCTGGAATATAACATCCTCAAGCGATCCCTTATATGCTACACGACCCTCTACTCCTTCAGGTACGAGCTTTCTAGCGCCCTCCTGGAAGTAACGGTCCTTCGAGCCATTCTCCATAGCTGCGATAGAACCCATGCCACGGTATACCTTAAACTTACGACCCTGGAAAAGCTCAAATGTACCAGGTGCCTCATCACAGCCTGCGAACATAGAACCCATCATACATACGCTTCCGCCTGCTGCCAAAGCCTTTGTCATATCACCTGAAAGCTTAAGTCCGCCATCTGCGATAACAGGGATTCCGTACTTCTTAGCTACCTCATAGCAATCCATAATAGCAGTAATCTGCGGAACACCGATACCTGCTACCACACGTGTAGTACAGATAGAACCAGGTCCGATACCTACCTTAACTGCGTCTGCGCCAGCCTTTATAAGAGCCTCAGCTGCCTCGCCTGTAGCGATATTACCAGCGATGACCTGAAGATCTGGATACTCCTTCTTAATCTTGGCTACTGCATCTATAATATTCTTAGAGTGACCATGCGCAGAGTCCACTACGATGACATCCACCTGCGCCTCCACAAGGGCTGCGATACGCTCCATCATATTTCCAGTGATACCTACGCCTGCGCCGCAAAGGAGACGACCCTTGTCATCCTTGGCTGCCATAGGGTATTTGATAGCCTTTTCGATATCCTTAATAGTAATAAGACCGCGAAGGTTATAATCATCATCTACGATAGGAAGCTTCTCCTTACGGCTCTTAGCCAGGATTTCCTTAGCCTCCTCGAGTGTAACTCCCACCTTGGCAGTTACAAGATTCTCAGATGTCATGCACTCAGAAATCTTCTTAGTAAAGTCTGTCTCGAACTTAAGATCACGGTTAGTGATGATACCCACCAGCTTAGTTCCATCTACGATAGGAACTCCTGAGATCCTGAACTTTCCCATGAGCTCATCAGCATCCTTTAAGGTCTTATCTGCTGTGAGTGAAAATGGATCAGTGATAACGCCGTTCTCTGAACGCTTTACCTTATCTACCTCGTCAGCCTGCTCCTCGATAGACATATTCTTATGAATAATACCGATACCACCCTGACGTGCCATCGCTATAGCCATGCGATGCTCAGTAACTGTATCCATCGCCGCACTCATCATAGGAATGTTGAGCACGATAGACTTCGTCAAATGTGTAGTAAGATCTATCATGTTAGGGGTAACCTCAGAATACTGAGGAACCAAAAGTACGTCGTCAAAGGTAATGCCATCTTTAATAATCTGAGCCATTTTTCTTTTCTTCTCCTTCTTTAATCTTCATATGGATAGTCTCTAAACTTACCAGCTATTATGTCAAAAATGCACCAGATAGCGCCACCCACGGTGGCAGCGATGCAAATTTTGATTAGACTTATGATCAAGCCCTTCAGGTTCATGGTGCCACCAGTAAATGCCGTGACACACCAGTATATCGACTTGGCTAAAAGCAAATAGCCAGCCACATACACAGCCAGCAGCGAGCCGACAATACTGAAAACCCACGAAAGAACCCATTTTGTGATTTTCTTCATGTCTATAGTCTCCTCAATAGTACCAATTATAATAACACAAGAAAACCTAAAAAGCCACAGAAAATTCCCATTAGTCCACCAAAGATTACATCCTTAGGATAATGCACTTTCATTTCCACCCTGACTATGCAAAGCACTATTCCAAGAACGCCTATTACCACGGCCATCGCTAAACTTGTCTGTAAGTAAACCATAGACACTGCGAACACCGAGTAAGCATGTCTCGATGGAAAGCTATATGAATTCTTTTTGTCAGACAATTCACTCTTTGGTCTTTCGACCTTAAAAATCTTCCTCAGGATTCCCACCGCGCCAAATCCGACCGCCGGCACCTCCACGCTGTGCCAGACATGGATATAATCACCTTTTAGAGTATAAAAAACCAGATACCCTATATACAAAAGGACTGCGACAGATACTATCACCTTATCTGTCGCAGCTAATAAATTTATAACAGGTATTCTTTTACCTATAGGAAGTCTTATTTCGTTACCTGTATTCCTCATTCACCTTATCCTCGAAATCGCGTCTCGCCTGGTCGACATCCTCTCCCACAGCAAATGCCATTTCTTCATATAATTTCTTGCCAGCAGCCGCCAGTATCTTCTCATCGCTCGCCATGAACTTCTTTCCAGCATCTCTTCTCTGGTAACAGCGAATCAGTGCAGTCTTAACCACCACCGCATTCGCCTCCGGCGTAAACTGAGACATAATCTCCTTAAGCTTCTCGCCGCGCACTCTGTCGTTCACTTCCTCGACTATACTGAGTGCTCCTATATTAGACAGCAGTTTATTAATATAATCAGCTGTAGCTACAGGGCGAAGCCTGAGTCCAGTCTTATACTCCACAGGAGTACACACCTTTCCATCCCTATACACTGGCTTCATAATATAGTAAAGCTGGGCGGAGCCTTTGCCCAAAAGTTCCATCTCTTCAATTCCTGTAATTGTGCAAACACCGGTGCCCTCATGCACTACGTGTTGGCCGATTTGGTACTCCATACCTACCTCTTTTACTATATCTTGTGATTTCGTCAAAATGAGCATCTTCCACAACGCCCGTATATCAAGCATTATAGCACAAAGTTAAATCAAAATCTAATGTTTTTTCAAATTTTCAGACAAATTCTTTAATTTATCCACACTTATCCACATTAGTTAGTGGAAAACAAATACAACTTGCGGATAAGATGCGAATTTCTCGGTTGATTCGTCATGCAACTGTAACCCACAGTGCGAAGCATCTGTGGGTTCTAGAAATCTCAGCTTCGCTGAGATTTCGCCCTCATGTCAGAGAACACATCCCTCCACGCTTTCTCTAGCCCTGACTCGTGATTATGCATCCCTCCACGTTTTCTCTAGCCCTGGCTCGTGGTCTTAATTTGCTACTTGTGCTCACAAGACCAAAAATCGGCGATTTTTGCCATTTTTTGGTCTTATAGCTACAAACTCAGAATTAAGACCAAAAGTTCACATTTTCTTCACAGATATAGCTTGTTTTTGGTCATAAATTAGGTGTCCAGGAAATTAAGACCACAAACCTGGAACAGCCAAAACCTAGAATAGCCAGAAACCTGGGACAGTCAGAAACCTGGGACAGCCAAGAATCTTCCTAATAACATAACAAATCTGGAATGACCACAGTCTTTGATGCAATTACCTAAAACAAATCTCTCGGATAATATTTGTGTAATCGATGACAAAAGATAGTTAGACTTCCATATAAAGATATAGTATATTAACCATGTAATGTTTTGGTTATACTATGTTTATCATACGAGGAGGAAAATTTTATGAACAACATTCCAAAGATTAAAATTGGTATCGTTGCTGTAAGCCGTGACTGCTTTCCTGAGTCTCTTTCAGTAAACCGTCGTAAGGCACTGATCGAGGCGTACAAGAAGAATTACGATGCAGCTGATATCTATGAGTGCCCTATTTGTATCGTTGAGTCTGAGATTCACATGCAGCAGGCATTAGAGGATGTTAAGAAGGCTGGATGTAATGCACTTTGCGTTTATCTTGGAAACTTTGGTCCAGAAATTTCTGAGACACTTCTTGCAAAGTATTTCGAAGGTCCTAAGATGTTTATCGCAGCTGCTGAGGAGAGCCAGAACGACCTTTCAGACGGACGTGGCGATGCATACTGCGGAATGCTTAATGCTAGCTATAACTTAAAGCTTCGCAATATCAAGGCATATATTCCAGAGTATCCAGTAGGCGATGCTGAGGATTGCGCTAAGATGATTAACGAGTTCGTTCCTATCGCACGTGCACTTGTTGGACTTGCTAACCTTAAGATTATAAGCTTTGGTCCTAGACCACTTAACTTCCTTGCTTGTAACGCTCCTATTAAGCAGCTTTACAATCTTGGCGTTGAGATCGAGGAGAACTCAGAGCTTGATCTTTTCGAATCATTTAATAAGCATGCTGGAGATCCACGTATCGATGGTGTTGTAGCTGATATGGCTGCAGAGCTTGGTGCTGGAAATAAGATCCCACAGGTTCTTCCAAAGCTTGCTCAGTACGAGCTTACTCTTCTTGATTGGATAGAGGCTCACAAGGGTTCAAGAGAATATGTAGCTATCGCAGGTAAGTGCTGGCCTGCATTCCAGACCCAGTTTGGTTTCGTTCCATGTTATGTTAACTCTCGTCTCACTGGTAAGGGCATCCCTGTATCATGCGAGGTAGATATCTACGGATGTCTTTCAGAGTTCATCGGAACAGCAGTTTCTGATGATATCGTTACACTTCTTGATATTAATAACTCTGTTCCAAAGGATATGTACAAGCAGAGTATTGAGGGCAAGTTCGATTACAAGTTTACTGATACCTTCATGGGCTTCCACTGCGGAAATACCTGCTCTTCTAAGCTTTCTTCATTCAGCATGAAGAACCAGAAGATCATGGCTCGTTCACTTCCTGTAGAGGTTACAAATGGTACTCTTGAGGGAGATATCATGCCTGGTGACATCACCTTCTATCGTGTACAGTCTACAGCTGGTAACATTCTTCGTGCTTATGTTGCACAGGGTGAGGTCCTTCCAGTAGCTACTCAGTCATTCGGTGGTATCGGTGTATTCGCTATTAAGGAAATGGGTCGCTTCTATCGTCATGTTCTCATCGAGAAGAATTATCCACACCACGGTGCAGTTGCATTTGGTCACTATGGAAAGGCTCTGTTCGAGGTATTTAAGCTTATGGGTATCGAGGTTGAGGAAATCGGTTACAATCAGCCAGCTTCTCTTCCATATCCTACAGAGAATCCATTCTGCTGCTAATAGCCGTTAGATTTAGCTTATTTAGTTTTTTACGGGTCCGTATTTCGGACCCGTTTTTTATTGTGCTACTTTCCGTTTTTGCGTCAAATGTTTCAGCTTGCCCAGACTTTTGTCATATTCACCAGTTTTCTACTATCCCAAGATTTTGTCTCCCCATCAGCTTTCGACTATCCCAGACTCGTGGTCTTAATTTCCTGAACACCCAATTTATGACCAAAAACAGGCTATATCTGTGAAAATTCTGTGAACTTTTGGTCGTAATGTCACATTTGACGCTACAAGACCAAAAAATGGCAAAATTCGGCAATTTTTGGTCTTGGGAAGCCAAGTAGCAAATTAAGACCACGAGTCAGGGCTAGAGAACACATAAAAACCGCCCGGGGCAAACGCTCCCGGCGGGCACAACCAAATTCAAAAACTATAGAATTCCGTACTCCATCATAGCCTTCTTAAGTCTCTCAAGGTTAGCTGGCTCCATCTCACACAGTGGTGAGCGAAGCGGGCCCACATTCTTGCCCATGAGATTAAGTGCATGCTTAACTGGAATAGGATTTACCTCACAGAAAAGCGCATCCACAAGAGGAAGCGCACGAAGCTGCTCCTTGCAAGCTCCTGCCATGTCACCCTTAAGCATCATCTCACAGATATTGTGAGTCTCCCTTGGAGCTACGTTTGAAAGAACTGAGATAACACCCTTTCCACCGATAGACATAAGAGGAACGATAAGTCCGTCCTCACCTGAATATAAATCTAGTGCTCCGTCAGTGAGTCTCATTGTCTCAGATGCCTGCGCTACATTTCCAGTAGCCTCCTTGAGACCTACGATGTTAGCATTCTCCTTCACAAGGGTAGCTACTGTAGCCGGAAGAAGGTTACAGCCTGTACGTCCAGGTACATTGTAAAGGATAATAGGGAGCTTAGTTTCCTTCGCAATAGCGCTGTAGTGCGCGATAAGTCCCTTCTGAGTAGCCTTATTATAATATGGAGTTACGATAAGTGCACCATCTGCACCATCCTCTTCAGCTTCCTTGGTAAGCTCGATAGCTGTAGCTGTAGCATTAGAACCAGTTCCGGCTACTACAGGTACTCTCTTCTTAACCATCTGAACACAGGCCTTTATAACTGCTCTGTGCTCTTCCATCGAAAGTGTAGAACTCTCACCAGTGGTACCAGCGATGACGATACAGTCTGTGCCGCCAGCTATCTGCTCCTCGATGAGCTCCTCTAACTTGTCATAATTTACTTCAAAGTTTTCCTTCATTGGAGTTACGATAGCAACTCCGGCTCCTGTAAAAATAGCCATAAAATTACCTCTTAAAATTAACCGTTATTTCTCATAGCAGCACGTTTTCTCAAAGTCGGATCCAAAATTCTCTTTCTGATTCTAAGAGAATTAGGAGTTACCTCCAAAAGCTCGTCTGTGTCGATGAAATCCAAAGCCTGCTCGAGTGAGAGAATCTTTGGTGGCACTAAGGTAAGTGCCTCGTCAGCAGATGATGATCTGGTATTCGTCAAATGCTTTTTCTTGCAGACATTCAGCTCGATATCCTCATTTCTTGAGCACTGGCCGATTACCATACCAGAATATACCTTTTCACCAGGTCCGATGAACAGGGTTCCTCTGTCCTGAGCTGAGAAAAGTCCGTAGGTAACTGACTCACCTGGCTCAAATGCGATAAGGCTGCCGAGCTTACGATAAGCTATTTCGCCCTTATATGGCTGATATCCGTCGAAGATGGTATTTATTATACCATTTCCTTTGGTATCTGTCATGAAATCTCCGCGATATCCGATAAGACCACGCGAAGGAATCGAAAACTCAAGTCTGGTGTAGCCACCTGCGATAGGAGTCATATTAGTCATCTCACCGCGACGCTGGCTGAGCTTCTCGATTACCACACCAGTAAACTCCTCTGGAACATCGACATAAGCCTTCTCCATTGGCTCAAGTCTGCGCTCATGCTCGTCATATTTATAGAGAACCTCTGCCTTTGATACAGCGAACTCAAAGCCTTCGCGGCGCATGTTCTCGATAAGAACTGAAAGATGAAGCTCACCGCGTCCTGAAACCTTAAAGGAATCAGCTGAATCAGTCTCTTCCACGCGAAGTGAAACGTCTGTGTTCAGCTCCTTGAAAAGTCTGTCTCTGATGTGACGGGAGGTCACGTACTTTCCTTCCTGACCTGCCAGTGGACTATCGTTTACGATAAAGTTCATGGCGATGGTAGGCTCTGAAATCTTCTGGAAAGGAATTGGATCAGGGTTAGCTGGATCACAGATGGTGTCTCCGATGTGAAGATCTGCGATACCTGAAATAGCTACTATGGATCCGATGGTCGCCTCTGTGACATCCACCTTCTGAAGTCCCTCGAACTCGTAAAGCTTTGTGATGCGAACCTTCTGCGACTTCTCTGGATCATGTGCATTTACAACGATAGCTTCCTGATTAACCTTTATCTTACCGTTGTCTACCTTACCGATTCCTATACGACCCACGTATTCATTGTAGTCGATGGTGGAGATAAGCACCTGTGTACCTGCCTCCTCATCTCCCTCTGGAGCTGGGATATAGTCGATAATAGTCTCAAACAAAGGTGTCATATCCTTGCGCTCATCATTTAAGTCAAGCATAGCGAAGCCCTGCTTAGCTGATGCG
>JAZRWF010000004.1:0-2969 GCA_045599565.1 Lachnospiraceae bacterium | reverse complement strand
TGTTTCCTTCAGCTTATCTCGCTCCACCACCATATCCAGCATTCCATGCTCAAGTAAGAATTCCGCGCGCTGGAAGCCCTCTGGAAGCTTTTCACCTATGGTCTGTTCTATTACTCTTGGTCCTGCGAAGCATATTAAAGCATCAGGCTCTGCTATTATAATATCTCCAAGTGTCGCAAAGCTGGCGCTCACACCACCCGTGGTCGGATTAGTCAAAACCGAGATGTATAAGCCTCCACTTTCCTTGAAGCGCTCTACAGCTGCAGCTGTCTTTGCCATTTGCATCAATGAGAACATTCCCTCCTGCATTCTGGCTCCACCGCTGGCTGAAAATAAAATAAGCGGAAGCTTTTTTCTTCTTGCATATTCGCAAAGTCTGGCTATCCTCTCGCCTACGACCGTACCCATGCTTCCCATAAGAAACTGACTGTCTAATACACCTATAGCCACACTTATTCCGTTTATCTTACATACACCTGTCGTGATAGCATCCTCTGTGCCAGTCTTTAATCTATTGTCTAAAAGCTTCGCCTCATAGTCTGGAAAGCTAAGCGGATCCTTTGATTTAAGACCTTTTGAGTATTCCTTAAAGCTTTTTTCATCAGCCAGTGTAAAAATTCTTTGCTTTGACCCAAGTGGGAAATAGTAGTTACAGTCTGGACATACCAGCAAATGCTTTTCCAGCACATCCTTATTTATAGATGTACCACATTTTGGACAAGCAACAGTTTCTTCTTCGGTTTCACTTTTACGAAGCTTTAAGAGCGAATTTAGATTATTTCTCTTACGTGCAAACAGATCATGAATCGCCATTTCTCTTTCCTTCTTCCATCCAGCCCTTTATAGTTTCATTATTCTTCTCCCAGAATGAGGTATTATAATTTCCCTTTATAAACTCTTTATGGAAGGATAATAAATACATAAAGTCTGAATTAGTCTTTATACCATCTACGATGAGCTCCTCCAGGCATCTTCGCATTCTTCTGATAGCCTCAAGTCTTGTATTTCCATGTACTATTATCTTAGCCACCATGGAATCATAATATGGACTCACCTCATAGCCACTATATAAATGGCTGTCCACTCTCACATCATAGCCTGCTGGGAAGTGAAGATAGTTTATTTTTCCGGTTGTCTCCGCATTTATACGGCACTCTATCGCATGACCATTTATCTTTATATCTTCCTGCTTTATAGAAAGCTTCATACCAGCAGCTATACGTATCTGTTCTTTAATCAGGTCTATACCGGTTATCATTTCAGTAACAGGATGCTCTACCTGAATTCGAGTGTTCATTTCTATAAAATAAAAGTTTTCCTGATCATCCAATACGAACTCGATAGTTCCCGCTGAATTATAAGCAGCAGCCTTGGCAGCTCTTACTGCTGTCTGACCCATCTTAACTCTTAGCTCATCGGACAAAATCCAGGATGGAGATTCCTCCAAAAGCTTTTGATTTCTTCTTTGAATGGAGCAGTCGCGCTCTCCTAAGTACACTACATTACCAAGCTTGTCACCTAGAATCTGAAACTCTATATGATGCGGATTTAAGACAAGCTTTTCTATGTACATATCATCATTTGCAAAGGAAGCCTTCGCCTCAGCCTTAGCTGTTTCATAAGCACCTACCAGCTCTTCCTCGCTAAAGGCCTTTCGCATACCCTTTCCGCCACCGCCGGCAGAAGCCTTTATAAGAACTGGGTAGCCTATTTCCTTCGCTACCTTTTTAGCTTCCTCCACTGTCGTAACCAAATCCTTAGATCCAGGTACCACAGGGACATCATTTTCTATCATTAGCTTTCTGGCAGACTGCTTATCACCCATATGATTTATGATATCTGCATCCGGTCCGATAAAGCATATACCAGCCTTTTCACATCTTTTAGCAAAGTCTGCATTCTCAGAGAGAAATCCGTAACCAGGATGAATAGCATCACAGTTCATCTTCGTCGCTACCTCAAGAAGAGCATCCTGATTCAAATAACTCTCTGCAGATTTAGCAGGACCTATACATACGGCATGTGTAGCCATCATAACTGGGAGAGACTGTTCATCGGCTGTAGAGTAGACGGCTACGCTCTCTATGCCCATCTCACGCAAACAGCGAATTATGCGAAGTGCAATCTCTCCTCTATTTGCAATTAATACTCTCTTAAACATATCTAATCTCCCAGTTTATTTCTTCTTTATCTGAATGAGGCTCTGGTTATACTCGACCATCACAGCATCCTCTACAAGAATAGCCTCGACTATACCATCCTCTGTAGCAGTTATCTCATTCATAAGCTTCATAGCCTCGATGATACCTACTACATCACCCTTCTTTACTTCCTGACCTACCATAACAAATGGCTTATCCTCAGGAGATGCTGCTCTGTAGAAGGTTCCTACGAATGGAGCCTTTATAACAGCGACAGAATCATCTACTGCGGGCTCTGTTTCCACAGCCTTAACCTCAGAAACAGGTACAGCTATCACAGAAGGCTTAGAAGGGGCTATAACCTGATGTACCTCATTTTTCTTTAATGAAATCTTTACTCCATCCACCTCAAGGCCTATCTCGTCAAAGCCTGACTCTCTAGCCTTATCGATGAATGCGTATATATCTTTCATGTTCATAGATTTATTTCTATTCCTCTATTTAGCGATCTTAGACTCGATGTAAGATACGATATCGCTAACCTTAACAAATGAAGCAAGATCCTCGTCAGAGATGGTGAGATCAAATGCCTCCTCAAGTGCCATGTTAAGCTCTACAGCATCAAGTGAATCGATACCAAGATCATCATTTAAAGAAGCCTCTAAAACTACGTCATCAGCGCTGCAGTTGATAGTGTCTACGATAATTTCCTTTACTTTTTCGAATGTCATGATTTTTTCCTCCAAATATATAATTATCACTTTCCTAAAGATATTTAGTTAAATATATTTAGGTATTCAACGAATGCTATTATAGCATTTACATTAG
>JAZRWF010000003.1:0-12401 GCA_045599565.1 Lachnospiraceae bacterium | reverse complement strand
GTAAAGCCCATGGAGGGAATGCCTCCAACTATCTCTATAGACCAAAAGAGTACGAACCATAACCCTAGATCTACAGTCGGAACAGTGACTGAGATATATGATTATCTCAGACTTTTGTATGCCAGATGCGGCGTGCCACACTGTCCTAACTGCGGAAAGCCTATATCACACCAGACTATCGATCAGATGGTGGATGTGGTAAAGATGCTGGAAGAGGGCACGAAGATTATGATTCTGGCTCCAGTGGTAAGAGGCAGAAAGGGTACCCATGAGAAGCTCTTTGAGCGTGCCAGAAAGTCTGGTTATGTCAGAGTCATAGTGGATGGGAATCAGTATGATTTGTCAGAGGAGATAGCGCTTGATAAGAATAAAAAGCACACCATAGATATCGTGGTGGATCGTCTGGTGGTGAGAGAGGGAATGGAAAAGCGTCTTACCGATTCGCTAGAGGCAGTTCTTAAGCTTTCAGAGGGTCAGGCTGTCGTGGACGTAGTCGGAGGAGAGCAGCTGAAGTTCTCTGAGGGCTTTGCATGTCCAGACTGCGGTATCACTATAGAGGAGGTGGAGCCGCGAAGCTTTTCGTTTAACAATCCATTTGGCGCATGCCCTGAGTGCTATGGTCTGGGCTATAAGATGGAGTTCACTGAGGAGCTTATGATTCCAGATATGGACTTAAGCTTTAATGAGGGCTGCGTTCAGGCGATGGGCTGGCAGAGCTCGTCGAAGGATTCTTCCTTTGCGAATGCTATGCTTAAGGCTCTGGCAAAGGAGTATAAGTTCTCTCTGGACACCCCTTATAAGGATTTGCCGGAGGACATAAGATATATGTTCCTTCACGGCTTTGATAGAAAGGTAAAGGTTTTCTATGTAGGACAGAGAGGAAAGGGTGAATACGATATCCTTTTCGAGGGTCTTATAGAGAATATGAACCGCAGATACAGAGAGACTCACTCGGAGGAGATGAAGAAGGAGTATGAGGAGTACATGTTTTACTCCGACTGCCCTTGCTGCAAAGGTCAGCGTCTGAAGAAGGAGTCACTGGCGGTTACCATTTCTGATAAAAATATAATAGAGATGACAAAGTATTCTGCGAGAGATCTTCTTGATATAATAGATAACCTTGAGCTTACACCTGTACAGCATTCTATAGGTGATACTATATTAAAGGAGATTCGTGCTAGGGTGAGCTTTCTTGTAAATGTCGGTTTGGATTATCTAAGCTTAAGCCGCGCGACAGCCACATTATCAGGTGGTGAGGCACAGCGTATCAGACTGGCGACACAGATAGGCTCAGGGCTGGTAGGGGTAGCCTACATTTTGGACGAGCCATCCATAGGTCTTCACCAGAAGGATAACGACAGGCTTTTGGATTCGCTGCGCGCGCTTAGAGATTTAGGTAATACCCTTATCGTCGTAGAGCATGACGAGGATACCATGCGCCAGGCGGATTTCCTTGTGGATATAGGGCCAGGCGCTGGCTCAGAGGGCGGAGAAGTGGTAGTGGCTGGTACACCAGAGGAGGTCATGAAGAATCCGAATTCTATCACAGGCGCATACCTCAGTGGTCGAAAGAAGATCGATATGCCTGGTGTGAGAAGAAAGCCTACAGGCTATATCACTATAAAGGGAGCCAGAGAGCATAACCTTAAGAATATAGATGTTCAGATTCCGCTTGGAATACTTACCTGTATAACAGGCGTGTCTGGGTCTGGTAAGAGCTCGCTCACAAATGAGATTTTATACAAGGCTCTTGCGAAGAAGCTGAACAGAGCCAGAACTGTGGCAGGTGATCATGACAGTATAGAGGGGCTGGAGCAGCTTGATAAGATAATCGATATAGACCAAAGTCCAATAGGTCGTACACCTAGATCTAACCCGGCCACTTATACCGGAGTATTTGATCTTATTAGAGATCTCTTCGCCGGCACTGCAGAGGCAAAGGCGAGAGGCTATGCGAAGGGGCGTTTCTCATTTAATGTGAAGGGTGGACGCTGTGAAGCCTGTTCTGGAGATGGTATCTTAAAGATCGAGATGCATTTTTTGCCGGATGTTTACGTGCCATGCGAGGTCTGCGGTGGACATAGATATAACAGAGAGACCCTTGAGGTAAAGTATAAGGGGAAATCTATTTATGATGTTCTTGACATGACTATAGAGGAAGCGGTAGACTTTTTTGCAAATGTTCCTAGCATCCAAAATAAGATAAAGTGCCTGTATGACGTAGGTCTTGGCTATGTAAAGCTTGGACAGCCTTCCACCACACTGTCTGGAGGAGAGGCTCAGCGTATAAAGCTGGCTACAGAGCTTAGCCGCAGGGCGACAGGTAAGACCATTTATGTATTAGATGAGCCTACTACAGGTCTGCACTTTGAGGATGTTAATAAGCTCATAGATATTATCCGTAAGCTTTCGGACGGAGGAAATACCGTCGTGGTTATAGAGCATAACCTGGATGTCATTAAGTGCGCGGATTATATTATAGATATGGGTCCTGATGGAGGCGACAGGGGTGGAACAGTCATCGCCCAGGGTACGCCAGAGGAGGTAGCCAAGGCAAAGGGCTCGTACACTGGTCAGTACTTAAGAAGAATAATAGGGTAGTTTTTGTAATGGGGATTTTTATGATGAGAGATAAAAATCTCTGAAGGAGGAGAAAAAATGAAGCAGCTGGAAAAATTGAACCGTGGCCTGATTGCAGTACCTACTAGTGAAGGTATTTTTCTGGGATGGAGACTTCTGGTGGAGGAAGTCAGCGGGGCGAACGAGACTGGACTCACAGGTACAGACTTTGCTGTATATCGTGATGGAGTGAAGCTTTCAGTAGTGACAGACAGCACGAATTATCTTGATAAAGATGGAACTAAGGCATCTAAGTATGCTGTGGCGCCTGTAGTGGATGGCAAAGAGGGCATCTGCTGCGCAGAGGTAACACCATGGACATCTGATGAGCAGTATGTGGAGCTTCCTCTTAAGAAGCCAGCAGGCGGTGTTTCACCAGCGGGTCAGGAGTATGATTATTCTGCTAATGATATGAGCGTGGGAGATGTGGACGGCGACGGAGAGTATGAGTTCTTCGTAAAGTGGGATCCATCTAATTCACATGATAACTCACATAAGGGTTACACAGGAAACTGTTATATCGACTGCTATAAGCTTTCAGGACAGCTTCTGTGGCGTCTGGACATGGGTGTGAATATTCGCTCAGGTGCTCATTATACACAGTTCATGGTATATGACTTCAATGGTGATGGAAAGGCTGAGATGTCAGTTAAGACAGCGCCTGGAACTAAGATGACCGTATATAATGAAGACGGTTCTGTTAAGTCAGAAAAGTATATCACCATGCCAAGGCGTGATCTGGATGCAGGTTATTCTAATGAGGATAACTATGTGTGGAGCGCTGAGGATTACTTTAATTATCTTGTAAAGACCTTCATGGGCTGGCAGGATCAGAAGGAAGTAAAGGAAGGCCAGTGGCCTAAGACTTTGGAGGAGTGCTTTGGTATTCCAGTAAAGTATAGCTATCCTTTGAATAAGGAAGATGCGACTGACATGGTTAATTACTTCATGGACGAGTACGCACCTAGCCGTTCAGAGAGAAATTATCTTCGTGACTTTGAGGGTTTCGTACTCGAGGGACCAGAGTATCTTACTATGTGGGGTGGTGACGGAAGCGAGCTTGAAACTATTGACTTCCCATTCCCTCGTGAGGATGATGGTATGAGATGGGGCGACTATGTTTGGGTTCGTATCGAGCCAGGCAACAGAGTGGATCGCTTCCTTTCAGGCGTGGCCTACCTCGATGGAAAGAGACCATACCTCATCGTGTGCCGCGGTTATTACACCCGTACTACCATCACAGCCTACAGCTTCTTTGAGAATAAGCATGAGGAATACTTTAAGATTGATTCCGGTTATGTTCCAATGGATAACCCATTTAAGCATCACTCATCTAAGCTTGGCACAGATCCTGTATATGGCTGCATAGCAGGACAGGGAGACCACAGTCTTTCTACAGCCGATGTGGATGGCGATGGCTGCGACGAGATTATCTTCGGTGCCTGCACTATAGATCATGACGGATCTATTCTTTACTCTACAGCAGATGTTATGCCAGACGGACGCATGGAGTATCTCGGACATGGAGATTCTATGCATGTAGCCAAGATAGATCCAGATAAGGAAGGCTTCCAGATATTTAATGTATTCGAGGAGGGCTCTTCAGTGCCATATGGCTGGGCACTTCGTGATGGAGCTACAGGTAAGGTTATATTCGGCGAGCCAGCAGACAGGGATTTGGGACGCTGCATGATAGGCGATATCGATCCAAACACCAGAGGTCTTCAGGTATGGGCTACCGATGTTAGAGACTGTAAGGGTAATGTGCTGCCTATTAAGCCTCTTGGAACTAATGCCTGCATCCGTTGGGCAGCTGACTGCTCTACACAGGTTACTGACGGAGTGGACTATGTACATGAGAAGCATATCGGCTGTATTGGAGATCACACTCATGGTGTAATGCTTAAGCCAGAGAACACCCTTACTAATAATGGAACTAAGGGAAATCCTGGTCTTATCGCTGATATCTTCGGAGACTATCGTGAGGAGATATGCCTTAGAACTGTAGATAGCTCTGCTATTAGGATTTACACTAATGTGGAAATCAGTAAGCATAAGCTTATCACTCTTATGCATGACCAGATGTATCGCTGCGGTATCGCATGGCAGAATAACTGCTATAACCAGCCATGCTACACCAGCTTCTATTATGCATCTGATATGGACTTTAGAGATGTGCTTAAATCTATCGAGAAGTAATAATGAAGTTTTTTGATTTTGACATGGATAGCCCTATGATGACGAGCTTCACGAGGCTTCGTGACATCGTAGTGCTGAATATGCTTACATTTGTGTGCTGTCTGCCTGTGGTAACCATAGGCGCAGCACTTACTGCTATGCACTCGATTTGCTTAAAAATAGAGCGTGATGAGTGTGGTTATGTGTCTAAGCAGTATTTTGAATCCTTTAAGGAAAACTTTAAGCAGGCTACTGTTATATGGTTGCTTATGATAGTAGCTGCTGCCTTTATAGCAGTAGACTTTTACGCAGCTAGTCAGTTTGAAGGTGGCTATATGCAGGGTGTGAGAGTGGTTCTTTTCGTGTTTGGCTTAGCTGTTTTGGCGGTAGGCGTTTGGATATTTAAGCTTTTAGCCAGATTTGAGGGAACAGTGAAAATGCACATAATGGGTGCACTGAAGATGGCTCTGTCGAATTTTCCAAGGACTATTTTAATGCTGATAATAGCTGCTGCTCCGTATGTGCTCATCTATTTTTTAAACGTACTTGGTCCTATTATGGCATTTGTCGGTCTGGCTTGGCCTGGTGCCATAAATGCCAGAGTGTATGATAAGCTGTTTGAGAAAATGGAAAAGGCTATAGCGCCAAATGCAGACATGGACAGTGAGGTTTAGAGAATATGTGGGATAAGCTGTTTAACATGGAAAGTCCATGGATGAGATTTCTGATAAAGTGTGCAGATCTTTTGTGGCTGAATGTACTTACGATTATACTTTGCATTCCGATTATCACAGCAGGTTCTGCTCTTACTGCGCTTCACAGAACCTGTCTAAAGATGGTTAGGAATACAGATGGAAGTATTACGAGAGAGTATTTTTCCTTTTTTAAGGACAGATTTCTTCAGACGACAGGACTTTGGGTAGTGATGGTTCTGGTGAGCCTTATCATTGCATGGAACTATTATGTGATGGCGAGTAATGAAGGCTTCTCATCCACTATGAAGATACTGACGTATCTTCTTACAGCCATAGTTATTCTTATAGGCGTATGGATAATACCTATGCAGGCCAGATTTATAAATTCTATTAAGTCTACGCTGATAAACAGTGCGTGGGCTGTGCTTATAAAGTTTCCTATTACCCTTCTTATGTTGGGAATCACGATTTTCCCAGTGCTTTGTTACATCATCAGCATAACCTTGACCCCGATAGTGATTATGTGGGGGATATCCGCTCCAGTGTATCTGAAGGCAGTGGTATATAATGACTTCTTTGAGGAGATGGAGGATAGGATTCGCTCTAATTCCTCTCAGAAATAGCGTGGTGCCTGTAGGCGCTGGGCGTCATGTCATATACCTTTTTAAATTTATTGAGAAAATAAGCCGAAGTAGAATAGTTCATTCGCTCTGCCACCTGAGCTACGCTTAGCTCAGGGTTGGATACGAGCATGGCTGCTGCTTGGGCTATTTTTTTCTCTGAAACATAATCTGAAAAGTTCTGATTCATAACTGCTTTAAAGCTTCGACTCAGATGTGCTGATGAAATGTGAAAATGCGCAGCAGCACCGGCTAGGGTGACAGTCGTCAAATGGTCATCCACATATTTCACTACTGAATCTATAAGAGAATTTCCACTGTCTATCTGAGGTGTGATAGTAAGGCTGTAGCTTTGAAGCGAGAGATTTACTAGTTCTAAAAGCCTGTATATTCCTCCGCTGTATCGTGTTTGAATTTCCGAAAAATCACGGCTGAAGAAAAGGTCAAAATATCCCTTTTGTGCATAATAAAGCTTTACAGCCATATATACCTCCATAAAGAAGGAAAATATGGTCGAATAGCTATAGCGATGGTCAGGATGGTGAAAGCGTTGTATCAGCTCTCTTTTTTCGTTTACATATTCTATAACCTTGTCTATGTGACCTGTATTTAAAAGATTATACACATAGAGCTGTGCGCCCTCTGATATGCAAAGCTTAGATTCATTGCAGGCTTTCAGGTCGAGTATGGAGAAGCGCTGCCAGTAGCCATTTAGGGCGGCATAGTGACGATTGTTCATTAGGCAGGTGATTTGTTCGTCTGTTTCTTCCAAAGAGTGGCAGTCTGTCGTTAGAAACATGTTTAACAGACAGCTCTGCTTAAATTTATTATATAGAATCATTTTTAAGGAATCAGCCAGGGTTCTGAGGTTATAGTACTCATAATTAAAGTATATGATGATGAAGCCGTGCTGTAGTATGATTCTATAATCGATATCGCAGGCCTGGAGATACTGGTTAGTAGATATAACCACATCGTTTATGTGGTTTTCTGAGAGTTTTTTGCGCTCGAGGGCAAAAATTTCTATTAACATCGCAGAAAAAAGGTGGTTTTCTGTGGAGTTGAACATAGAATCGTATGGCATTTGGGTAATATTGTTACTTTTGTACAAAAATGTAAGTGCTTTCATTTGCCTATTAGACTGCTCATTTCCCATTATTTTATCCTCATTTATTGCTTAACTGAATCTAATTATCAAAATAATATCATATACATCAAAATATTGCAATTTTTTGTGTCGTCAAACTGACGAAATTAAGCTAGATATCAAAAAAATCCATTAAAAATCAAATTATTACAATTGTAGGTAGAATAAGAAGATGGTAATGTATGTTTATGCTTTGCGCGTAGTGCGCAAAAAAGAAGGAGGAGGCCCCATGAAGTTAGTAAAGCGCGATAGATTTTTCTTTAGTATAAAGAAAAGAAGCATCGCTTTATCTATGGCAGCCATGATGCTTGTTTCAGCTGTTCCAGCAAGTGCAGCATCTAACAAGGCAGGTATACCACTTAATGAAAAGTACACAGGTTTCGACGGTGTGAAGGTAGAGTGGGAATATGGTATCGGTACAGATGTAAACAGTTACGAGGCATATCAGGCTAAGTATGCATCTGCAGCTTTGGCTGACAGTACTATAGATGTAGATTTGAGCACAGTTCACGATGAGAAGGGTGCACTTAGTATTTCTGACTGGGAAGGAAAGAAGGCTCTGCTCTCAGGTAAGGGTTCTAATTATATAGAATTCGATGTGAATGTACCTAAGGATGCCATGTACAGGGTGGAGATGGACTATTACCTTATGTCTGGTTCGTCAGACTCAGGTAAGAGAGCTCTTTATCTTGATGGCGATTATCCATTTACAGAGAGTGGAGATTTAGAGTTCTATAGATTCTTTAAGGATGGCAGTGAGCCAGTTGTAAACAGTATCGGTGATGAGACCAGACCTAAGCAGGTGGAGATACCTGGATGGAGAACATCAGGGCTTATCGATACACAGGGTTCTGTTCCTTCAGAGTTTAACTTCTATCTTACTAAGGGAAAGCACACCTTCCGCATGGTATATATGAAGACTGATATGTACATTTCAGGTATCAGACTTACCACACCGGAAGTGATTCCTGCTTATGCGGATCTTAAGGCTTCTTATGATGCGGCTGGATATAAGAACGCTACCTGTGAGACAGTTCACTTTCAGGCAGAGACAGAGGCTATCGAGAAGAACGATCCTACACTTCGTCGTGAGAATGATGGTGATCCGCTGAATGAGCCGGTATCTGAGACTAACCGTAAGCTTAACGTAATGGGTGGCTACAGATGGAGAGGCGGAAATCAGGCTATCACATGGCAGTTTGATGTTCCGCAGGACGGTCTTTACAAAATCGGTATGTATGTGAAGCAGTCGTGGAATGATGGACTTCCTTCATACAGACAGGTGGCTATCGATGGAAAGGTTCCATGTAAGGAGCTTTTAGAGTATAAGTTCGATTACAATACAAAGTGGACACACCAGACACTTTCAGATGAAAATGGTGATCCATTTAAGTTCTATCTTACAGCTGGTACGCATACGCTTACTATGACAGTTAAGATGGGTGACCTTTCAGAGATGTTGGCATCTATTCAGGATGACATCGTGATCCTTTCTGATATGCTTTTGGATATAAACATGATAGCAGGTCAGAATCCTGATCCAAACTACGATTACGGTTTCTTTAATAAGATTCCTACCATGGAGGAAGATATGTACAAGCTTATCGATTCCATGGAGTATAAGTACGAGCTGGCTAAGGGCTTCTCAAAGAAGACTCCAGCCATGGCTAATAACTTTAAGACCATAAAGGCTCAGCTGGATGAGATGGTAAAGAATCCATACAGCATAGCTAAAAAGATAGGTGACCTTGAGAATTCGCAGAAGAGCTTAGGTGAGTGGTATCTTTCGCTGCAGAATGTTCCGCTTGTACTTGACTACTTTGATATAGGAAATCCTGATGAGAAGTGGATTAGCAAGTCATCTAATCTGTTCTCGAGACTTGGAGTTACAGGAAAGCTTTTCCTTAGCTCATTTACAAAGGACTATGACAATGTCGGTGGTGTCCTTGGTGATGATGTAGAAGTAAAGAGCACCATTAAGGTGTGGATAGCAAGAGGTACTGAGTGGGCCGAGGTTATCAAGGAGATGGCGGATGAGGACTTCACTCCTAAGACCGGAATCGCTATCGATGTAAACGTGCTTCCAGCTTCACAGCTGCATGCAGGTAATGTAAACGCGCTCATGCTTTCTATCACATCAGGAAAGGCTCCTGACGTGGCACTTGGAGTAGATATTACTTCTCCAGTAGAGTTCGCTATTCGTGATCAGGTATATGATCTCTCAAAGATGGATGGCTACGATGAGGTAAGAAGCAGATTCGTAGATGCGACACTTACTCCTTATGAATATCAGGGTGGTACATTTGCTATTCCTGAGACTATGAACTTTAACGTTCTCTATTATCGTAAGGATATCTTAAATGAGTTTGGAATCGATCTTCCAAACACCAGACAGGAATTATATGATTATGTACTTCCTGCACTTTATCAGAACGGTTTGAATTTCTACTTTGGACGTGACTTTACACAGTTTTTGTTCCAGAATGGTGGAAACTTCTATACAGAGAACGGACTTAAGTCTGCACTCGATACTCCAGAGGCTTATATAGCATTTAAGGAGTACACAGAGCTTTGGACTAACTATGGTTTGCTCAAGACTGCTAACTTCTATCAGCAGCTGAGAAACGGTATCATGCCACTCGGTGTAGGTGATTTCAATACCTACATGCAGCTTCAGGTAGCAGCTCCTGAGATAGCTGGTAAGTGGGGCATCGCTCCTCTTCCGGGTGTCATCACAGCAGATGGCTCTATCGACAGAACCGCTGGTGCTATCACTGAAAAGGGTGACATCATATTAAAGCAGAGTACTAAGCCGGATGAGAGCTGGGAGTTCTTAAAGTGGTGGTCTTCTGCAGAAGTACAGACACAGTTCGCAAGAGAGGTGGAGGCACTCATGGGTGCTGAAGCTAGATGGAATACAGCTAATAAGGATGCTTTCCTTTCACTTTCATGGTCAGATGAGGACGTAGCAGTTCTTCAGGAGCAGTGGGCGTGGGCACAGGAGACTCCTACAGTATTGGGTGGATATATGACCACTCGTCACTTAACCAATGCATGGACTTCAGTAGTTATATCCGGTATGGATGTAAGAGAGGCCTTAGAGCAGGCAGTTAAGGATATTAACCGAGAACTTAGAACCAAGCAGGAAGAATACGGGGTGATTTCTAATGAATGAAAATAGCAGATATGTCCCAGTTCCTAAAAAAGAGTTTAATCTTAAGCGCTTTTGGCAGAAGAACTGGATGGGTTATTTATTCTTAGCCCCATTTATAATTCTTTTCACTGTATTCGTGGTAGCTCCGGTTATTACAGCTATAGGTCTTAGCTTTACAGATTACAACATGATGCAGACTCCACACTTTGTGGGACTGAATAACTATAAGCTTTTGATTTTGGATGATGAGGTATTCATCACTGCGATGAGCAACACATTAAAGTTCGCTGTCATCACAGGACCTGTAGGTTACCTCTTATCATTCTTCGCAGCCTGGGTAATTAACCAGCTGAAGTTTAAGAGAGGATTCGCGTTAGCATTCTATGCACCATCTATCACATCAGGTATCGCGATGTCGGTAGTTTGGATGGTTATCTTCTCTTCTGATAGATATGGTTATTTGAACTACATCTTGCTTAACTTTGGACTTATCGATGAGCCAGTACTTTGGAACACAGATCCAAGATACATCATGGGCGTCGTAATGTTCATCTCACTGTGGATGAGTATGGGTACCGGATTCTTGGTATTCTTAGCAGGTCTTCAGAACGTGCCTAGCTCATACTACGAAGCGGCTGCTATAGATGGTGTTAAGAATAAGTTCCAGGAGCTTTTCTATGTAACACTTCCTATGATGAAGCCACAGCTTTTGTTCGGTGCGATAAATGCTATCACTGGTTCATTCGGTGTATTCGATATCGCGGTATCCGTAGCCGGTATGCCTTCACCTAACTATGCAGGTCATACCATTGTTGCACACCTTTATGACTACGCATTCATAAGATTCCAGATGGGTTATGCATCAGCTATCGCTGTAGTGCTCTTCCTCATCACCTTCCTTCTTGGTAAGGGCGTTATGAAGCTTCTGTCATCTAAGGACGAGTAAGGCGAGCGGGAGGAACAGATAAATGATTAAGATTAAATGGTTTAAAGGCCAGTGGCTGCATATAACCTTCAAAGGTATTCTCCTTTATGCAGTTATGCTTGCACTGGTAGCTTTTACAGTACTTCCGCTTATTTATTTGGTAAGTACAGCATTCAAGCCTTTGGATGAGTTGTTTGTATATCCACCACAGTTCTTCGTAAGAAAGCCTACTACGAAAAACTTTTCGGATTTGGTCGTATCACTTGGTAGCTCGACCGTTCCATTTACCAGATACGCATTTAACTCAGTTATAGTAACTACTATCATCGTATTTTGTACCGTAATGGTTTCTTCTATCGGTGCTTACTCATTAGTAAAGTTTAAGCCACCAGGTGGAAAGTTCATCTTTGATTTAGTTCTTGTAGCCTTGATGTTCTCGCCACATGTTACGAAGATTCCTAGCTACATGGTAGTTAATAAGCTGCATCTGATTAACACATACGGCGCACTTATTTTGCCTAACATCGCAGTGGCTTATAACATCTTCCTTATGAGACAGTTCATACAGCAGTATCCTGACGAGCTCATAGAGGCAGCCAGAATCGATGGAGCAGGAGAGTTTAAGATATTTACAAAGATGGTTATGCCAGCATTGGCACCAGCATGGTCGACCTTGATCGTGTTCTCGTTTGTAAATAACTGGAACGATTATTTTTCACCACTTATTTATGTAACCTCACAGGCTATGAAGACACTTCCACTTGCTCTGCAGACCATCACAGGTGGTGCAGCAGGTATGTCGGTAGGACGTGCAGGAGCCGGTGCAGCGGCCACATTCATTATGACTGTACCTACAGTTGTAATATTCACTATCATGCAGGGTAAGGTTATGGAGACCATGACCTATTCAGGTATTAAGGGTTAGTTTTTTACGGAGGAACTATTGATGAAATCATTGAGGAAGATAAGTGCATTACTGCTTGCTACAGCAGTCAGCGTACTTACAATCTCACAGACGGCTTATGCAAGTACAGAGACTTACGAAAGCCGCGATGATAACTAT
>JAZRWF010000002.1:0-11685 GCA_045599565.1 Lachnospiraceae bacterium | reverse complement strand
CTACGATTACACGCTCAGCATCAGCTGCTCCGTAGTAATTGAATAAGCCATAGTTAGTACCAAGCTTCTCGTTAACCTTGCCCATGTACTTCTCTACTACTGCTGGAAGAGCCTCGTAAAGAGAGTTGCATGACTCACGATGCTGGAAGAATACATCTCCGTTCTCGTGTGAACCACGCATGCTTGGGTGGTTAGGATTAAGAGCATGTGCACGGAAAGCTTCTACAGCGTCCATTGGGCACATATCCTTAAGATCTTCGAAGTCCCACTTCTCGATCTTCTGAATCTCGTGAGAGGTTCTGAAACCATCGAAGAAGTTTACGAAAGGTACCTTACCCTCAAGAGCTGCACAGTGAGCTACTGGTGAAAGGTCCATAACCTCCTGTGGGTTAGTCTCGCAGAGCATAGCGAAACCGGTCTGACGGCAAGCCATTACGTCTGAGTGATCACCGAAGATGTTAAGTGACTGAGTAGCAACTGTACGTGCAGATACATCAAATACTGATGGAAGCTGCTCAGCTGCGATCTTGTACATGTTAGGGATCATAAGAAGAAGACCCTGTGATGCGGTAAAGGTGGTAGTAAGTGCACCAGCACCAAGAGAACCGTGTACAGCACCTGCTGCACCTGCCTCAGACTCCATCTCTACTACGGTAACCTGGTTACCAAAGATGTTCTCAAGACCTGCTGCTGACCACTGGTCTACAGTATCAGCCATAGGGCTTGAAGGTGTGATAGGATAGATAGCTGCTACGTCGGTATAGGCGTATGCTACGTGAGCTGCAGCGGTATTTCCATCCATTGACTGTTTTGCTCTAGCCATATTATGTAATTCCTCCTTTAAAAGATTCCATAAAAAACTATTATTTACTATATCATTTTGAGAAAAAATTTCAATAAGAGATTCTGTACTTATTGCAAAACAAAAGAAGGTTCCGTCTACATTATGACAGAACCTTCTATATCTTGTGTTTTAAGGGAAAATAGGAACCAGCTTAAGCCCTGTATTCTCCGGTAGACCAAACAGAATATTCATATTCTGAACCGCCTGGCCTGCTGCACCTTTGACGAGGTTATCTATAGCACCCATCATGATAACTCTGTGTGTGCGCTCATCGATAACGAATCCGATATCCACGAAGTTAGAGCCCTCGACATTCTTGGTCTCAGGACATTTGCCGCAGCCCAAAAGACGAATAAAGTATTCATCCTTATAATGCTTTTCATAGGCTGCCTGAATCATATCAGCATTCGGATAATCCACATGCCCGTCAGGGTAGGTAACCTTTTTAAGAGTAGCGTACTCTGTCGCGAGGATTCCTCGATTCATAGGAACGAGATGTGGTGTGAAGTTTATCATGATCTCCTCACCTGCAGCATAAGAAAGCTGCTCCTCTATCTCAGGGGTGTGGCGGTGTGAAGCCACGCCGTAGGCCTTAATAGACTCATTCACCTCACAGTAAAGATTTGGAACCTTCGCGCCTCTTCCTGCACCTGAAGTTCCGCTCTTTGCGTCTACGATGAGAGTGGTGGTATCTATGAGCCCCTCTGCCACGAGAGGTCTGGCCGTAAGGATAGAACAAGTGGTGTAGCAGCCTGGATTAGCCACGAGTCTCGTCTTTTCAGACATTTTACCGCGGTTTACCTCACAGAGACCGTACACAGCCTCCTCTATAAACTGAGCAGACTTGTGCTCTATGCCATACCACTTTTCATATGTAGCTACATCCTTGATGCGATAGTCTGCTGATAGGTCAATAACCTTACAGTTAGATAAAATTTCCTCTGTGAGAAGACCAGCCAAATAACCCTGAGGTGTGGCAGTAAATATCACATCAGCTTCCTTGCAAAGCTCCTCGAGCTCATCACCCTTACATGGCTCATCTATAAGCTTTACAAAGTTTCCATATACAGAGGCAAACTTCTGATCCACATAGCTCTTAGAGCCATACCATATGATCTCTGCCTCTGGATGATTTAAAAGAATTCGAATCAGCTCGGCGCCAGCATAGCCTGTAGCGCCGATGATTCCTACTTTAATTTTACTCATACTGCTTTCCATTCTCTTTAAGCATCATAGCGCGAACCTTGCATGGAAGGCCGAACAATGTGATGAAGCCCTCTGCATCATGGTGATCATAAAGCTCACCAGTGGTAAAGCTTGCCAAAGACTCAGAGTAAAGTGAATATGGAGAAGTAGTTCCAGCCTTGATGATGTTACCCTTGTAAAGCTTGAACTTAACCTCACGAGTTACATACTCCTGTGTGCTCTCGACAAATGCATTGATAGCCTTGCAGAGTGGAGTAAACCACTTTCCTTCGTAAACTACCTGAGCAAGCTTATTTCCCATATCCTTCTTAGCTTCCATAGTAGCTCTGTCAAGAACGAGCTCCTCAAGCTGTGCGTGAGCCTCCATAAGGATGGTTCCGCCAGGAGTCTCATATACACCACGGCTCTTCATACCTACTACACGGTTCTCTACGATATCTACGATACCGATACCATGCTTTCCGCCGAGCTTATTGAGCTCCTTAATGATATCAGCTACCTTCATCTTCTTTCCATTTACTGAAGTAGGTACACCCTTTTCAAAGGTCATGGTTACATACTCGCCCTCTTCTGGAGCCTTCTCTGGAGATACTCCAAGAACAAGAAGATGATCATAATTTGGCTCGTTAGCTGGGCTCTCAAGCTCAAGACCCTCATGGCTGATGTGCCAAAGGTTTCTATCACGTGAATAGCTGTTGTCAGCTGAGAATGGAAGATCGATTCCATGTGCCTTGCAGTACTCGATCTCTGACTCACGGCTGTCCATGGTCCACTTGTCATCTCTCCATGCAGCAATGATGCGGATATCTGGAGCAAGCGCCTTAATACCAAGCTCAAATCTGATCTGGTCATTACCCTTACCGGTAGCACCGTGGCAGATAGCTGTAGCACCCTCCTTGCGAGCGATCTCTACAAGTCTCTTGGCAATACCTGGACGAGCCATAGAAGTTCCGAGAAGATACTTATTCTCATATACTGCGCCAGCCTTTACACATGGCATAATATATTCTTCAGCAAATTCATCTACGATGTTTTCAATATAAAGCTTAGAAGCTCCGCAAAGCTTCGCTCTCTCCTCAAGGCCATCGAGCTCCTCTTCCTGACCGCAGTCGATACAGCAGCAGATAACCTCATAGTCATAGTTCTCCTTCAGCCATGGGATAATAGCTGTGGTGTCAAGTCCGCCTGAGTACGCGAGAATAACTTTTTCTTTCATGGTAATTCTTCCTTTCGTCCTATGTAAAATTAATAGTATGCATATTTACTTATGACCATATCTGTGACATAATCAGCGTTATTATATATAAAGTACAAACGATTTTCAATAAAGAATCATTGCAATTTACAGGAGTTATTGAATTATTTTATGAACAATAAAGTCTATGTGGTAGGCCATAAGAATCCAGACACCGACAGTGTTTGCTCCGCCATAGCCTACGCCGCACTGAAAAATAAACTCACCAGAAGCTTTAACTTTGAGCCAAGAATCGCCGGCAGCATAAATCCAGAGACCAGCTTCGCCCTGCGTTATTTCAAGCATGAGACTCCAGCTCTTATCGAGTCTGTAGGTACACAGGTAAATGATTTAAAATATCGCCTTACACCTGGAGTAAGCAGCCACATCAGTCTAAAGACAGCCTGGTCCTTAATGAAGGAGTGGGACGTAGTTACCCTGCCTATCACTGATGGCTATAAGAAGCTCACTGGCATAATAGGCATAGATGACATAGCTTATTCCTATATGGATGAGATAGACAATTATGCCCTAGGTCGTGCCAGAACGCAGTACAAGAACATTAAGGAAACTCTAAATGCAGCTGTTATCACCGGAAATGAGCATGCTTATTTCACTAGGGGTAAGGTATTAGTTCTCTCTGGAAACCGCGAGACTATGAAGGAAATCATTACCTCAGACGATATCGTGCTTTTAGGTGATGTTTACGAGAACCAAATGCTGGCTCTTGAAAATAACGCAGCCTGCATAATAGTATGTGGCGAGACCAATATTCACCCTGATGTCATCGAAAAAGCAAAGTCGCAGGATAGTCTTATACTCGCGACACCTCACGGAAGCTTTACCACCGCCAGACTTATAAATCAGTCTATTCCCATAAGCTTTCTAATGAAAAAGGATGACCTTATCACCTTTGAGCTAGATGAATACTTGAGTGATGTTAGAAAAACCATGAGTCAGGTTCGTTTTAGAGACTTTCCTATCATCGGTCCAAACGGTGAATATATAGGTATGATGTCCAGACGAAACCTCATGAGTGCCGGAAAAAAGCAGCTCATTCTAGTCGATCACAATGAAAAAACCCAGGCAGTGGATGGTATCGAGGAAGCAGAGGTACTGGAGATCATAGACCATCACCGAATCGGCTCACTTGAAACCACTAGTCCTGTAGTATTTAGAAATCAGCCGCTTGGCTGTACTTCTACTATCATAAGTCTGATGTACGAAGAGTCGAATATAGCTCCAGACAAGGCTATTGCAGGTCTTATGCTGAGTGCTATCCTTTCAGATACACTCATGTTTAAAAGTCCTACCTGCACTCCTGTCGATCGAGCCCAGGCCGAAAAACTGGCGGGCATAGCTGAAATAAATATGTCTGACTATGCCTCCGCTTTATTTGAAGCTGGCTCTGATTACAAAAACAAAAGTCTGGAAGAGATATTCTTCACAGACTTTAAGGTTTTTGATAACAATAATGAAAGCTTTGGCGTATCACAGATAAGCTCAATTTCCCAAAAACAGCTTTTATCTCTCGCCCCAAAGCTTTTAAGCTTTATGCCAGCCGCGCTGGCAGCCAAGGGCTTGGATAAGGGCTATTGCATGCTGACAGATATTCTAAACGAGACCACCTATCTTTTATGTATAGGAAAAGATGTCACCTTGGAAGTCAAGCAGCTGTTTCCACTCAGCGAAATGCACGAGGATGGTTTTTTAATACTTCATGGTATGGTAAGCCGAAAAAAACAGCTCATACCTGTACTGCTAAGCAAGCGAAAGAACGAGCTTGATTAGTTTATTCTTCATTTAATTTATACCTTACATCCTCATATTCGTGTAGGAGTTCTCCCATATGAAGGATTTCATCACACTCTCTAGGCGTAGCCTGCGAAAGCTTTATCTCACTTAGCCTTTTAGCGTTAGCTATTATATATTTTTTATACCTGCGCCTAATCTTATTTTCAAAAGAAAAATACTCTTTTAAACCAGAAAGCCTAACTCCTAGGCTTTCTTCTTTTTTATCCAGTTTAGCAACCTCGTCTACCACCTCATCCAGACTGTCTGTCTTTAAGACAAAGGAAGCTCTATCCTTATTTCTTAGCTTATATAAAAGCTCCTTTATGCCCCAGTAGGCAAGTATTATCACAAAGACTACAGCTAGTGCAGCCGTCACATACAGCACCACTCGAATCAGCACAGCCAGAAACATGTTAGGCTTCACTAAGCCTTCCAGGGACGACAAGTCATAAGAAGCGGGATCAGAAGCTACTGAAGCTTCTTTGACAGCCTCCTCTATAGTCACATCCGAAAGGTCCGGCTTTAGCCTCGAAAGCAGCATGCCGACCAGTCTCTCTATCTGTTTCAGCCAGTTTTCATTAAGTATAACGACCGTATACAGTGCGGTTAATACAGCAGTGAAAATTAAACCTAGTTTATATGAAGTATTGAAAATACGTCTTTGTGAGCTCCCTGCAGAATTTGAGCTGTTGACCACCAAAAAATTCACAAACTCCTTCAGGTATTTTTCCACCACGCACATAAGAAGCACTATAATAAGTACCGCTAGCAATTCCTTATTCTTTATTCCAATTCCAGTTTTTTGACTGAGTGCGAAGCAAATAAAGTATATTACGACCGGAATATATGCTGGATAAGGGTTTTCCACGATTCTGGAAGTGTCGGGCAAAAAGGCCGCTTCGTTATACAATTTGCAAACGAAATGAAATACGCTAAAGAGAACAGAAATCAGGATTGCTATAAACAGCATCACGATAAAAGCTCTGCTTTCATCGCCCTTTATTGCGCTAAACAACAAAACACCTATTGGCATTAGAGAAAACACCAATATAAATATATTCACTATTTCCTTAGCTATTATAAATCTATTCTTATTCATCTGCCTTTTTCAAGCTCTTATTCAGCAAAAGCACTCCCAAATAAATACAAACCATGGAACCAAAGGTTATAACAAAGAATGAAACCAATGAATCACCACCTGGCATAAAGGCCGAGAGAATGGTTCCAGTAAAATTAAATCCTATATGAATAATTATCGAACTCCAAAGATTTCCTGTTTTATATACAGTATAACCCATCAGTATGCCGAGTATGAAGGCATAGCTGCCCTGCACCATGTTTCCATGTGTAACGCCAAACAAAAGAGCCTGTAAAACAATAGCCCACTGCACCTTCATCCCAGTACTTCTCGCATATCCAAAGGTAAGTCCTCGAAAAGCGAGCTCCTCAGCAATAGGCCCAAGGAAGATGGCTGAAACTACCATGAAAAAGTTTATTTCCTCAAAACCAGAGGCCTCCATCAGGGTATTATAGAATTCCACCCATTCAGGGCGAACTACACCGTATACATCTATCAGAATCTCAGATGCATAGCTCGTTCCGATAAGCATAAGAACTACCGCCAGAAGAAATAAAGGGAAATTTAATTTCTTTCCCAAATCAGCTAGGCTTAAGTCATTTATTCTGCCGCCCGTGGCAGCTTTATGCCATCTCCACAGGATTAGACAGGCTAAACAAGCGTATATCGTCAATATAATGCTGGTAACCTTTGGATCTGATACAGATTCTACTATATTCATAGCATATTCGAAATAATCCCCATCCGTGGCTCTGTAATCAATAATTCCTTTGACAGATAGTATAGCAGTCACTAAATATGAGGTCACAAGCTGCAAACCAAGCAAAACAAGCACTGGTAAAAACATCAAAAATCCATAAGGTCTGCGGTTTCGTCTCATTTGTTAAGTCTCCTTTTAATCATCCATATTTTTAGCCTTTTCAGAATATTATTCATTTTTCAACTTGAATGTAGAATTGTATTCATTTTCCTATCAACCATAAAACTATATATTGGGGTATGTTCTAGGTCAACCACAAGGCAAAAATAGGGTAAAATAGTAGCGCCCATAAGATTTCTTAGGGCGCTCTATTCTTTTTATAAACTAAAGTGTAAGCTTGTCTAACTTCCAGATTTCCTTAGCATACTCTTCGATAGTTCTATCTGATGAGAACTTACCTACAGCAGCCACATTCTTGATGGCCATAGCAGCCCATCTCTTCTCGTCTGCATATGCCTCACCTATCTTCTTCTGTGTCTCAGCATAGCTCTTGAAGTCAGCCAATACAAAATATGTATCTGCTACAGCTGTGCACTGTGTATTAAGAAGGCTATTGTAAAGATCTCTGAAGAGCTCTGGCTGATCTGGTGAATAATAGCCATTTACAAGCTGCATAAGCACCTTACGGATGTCTGTATCGCGATTAAAGATATCCATTGGATTGTAATCACGGTTCTTTTCGTGAGCTATAACCTCATCTGAGCTCATACCGAAGATGAAAATGTTGTCATTTCCAACCTCCTGAACCATCTCTACGTTAGCACCATCCATAGTACCTATAGTAACAGCACCATTTAACATGAATTTCATGTTACCAGTACCTGAAGCCTCCTTAGAAGCTGTAGAAATCTGCTCTGAAACATCAGCTGCTGCAAATATCCACTCAGCTATAGATACACGATAATCCTCGATAAACACTACCTTAAGCTTTCCATCGATAGACTTATCATTATTGATAACCTTAGCTACATTATTGATAAGCTTAATGGTAAGCTTTGCGTTCTTATAGCCCGCTGCCGCCTTTGCTCCGAAGATAAAGGTACGTGGGTAGAACTCCATCTCTGGATGCTCCTTAATCTCGTTATAGAGATACATAACATGAAGGATATTCATAAGCTGTCTCTTATACTCATGAAGTCTCTTAACCTGTACATCGAAAATAGATCTAGGATCTACCTCTACGCCGTTATGCTCCTTAATATACTCAGCAAGACGAACCTTATTCTGATACTTGATATTCATGAACTCATGCTGCGCCTTTACATCATCAGCATAAAGCTCGAGCTTCTTTGTCATAGAAAGATCAGTTACCCAATCCTTGCCTACATATCTGGTTACCCAGTCAGCCAAAAGCTCATTACCGTGCTTAAGGAAACGTCTCTGTGTGATACCGTTTGTCTTATTATTGAACTTCTCTGGGAACATCTCATAGAAGTCGTGAAGTGATACATTCTTAAGAATTTCGGTATGAAGCGCAGCCACACCATTTACAGAATAGCCTGCTGCGATAGCCATATGAGCCATCTTAACCTGTCCATCGTATACGATAGCCATACGCTCTACCTTACCCCAGTCATTAGGGAAGCATAAGTTAATCTGAGCTACGAAACGTCTGTTAATCTCCTCTACTATCTGGTAAATACGTGGAAGAAGTCTAGAGAAGATCTCGATAGGCCACTTCTCAAGCGCCTCAGCCATGATGGTGTGGTTAGTATATGCACAGGTCTTTGTAACTACAGCCCATGCCTCATCCCATCCCATGCCTTCCTCATCCATGAGGATACGCATAAGCTCTGGAACAGCCAGAGTTGGGTGTGTATCGTTCATCTGAATAGCTACCTTTTCAGAAAGCTTTGAGAGGTCCTTGTGATGCTTCTTGTAACGAGCTACTATTCTCTGAAGCGATGCAGATACAAAGAAGTACTGCTGCTTAAGACGAAGCTCCTTACCCTGTACATGGTTATCATTTGGATAGAGAACCTCTACGAGGTTACGAGCAAGGTTCTGCTCCTCTACAGCCTTATCGTACTCACCCTTGTCAAATGAATCTAGTGAGAATACCTCCTTTGGCTCGGCATCCCAAATCATAAGGGTGTTTACCATGCCATTATCGTAACCGGTGATAGGCATATCATAAGGGATAGCCATTACTGAGCTGTATCCTTCATGAATGAACTTCGTGGTGCCATCCATCTGACCCTCAGCTCTTACATATCCGCCGAACTTTACTTCGTGAGCATACTCCTGACGACGAAGCTCAAATGGATAAGGATTTTTTAACCAGTTATCTGGCACTTCCTTCTGGAATCCATCATCTATCTTCTGCTTGAACATACCATATCTGTATCTGATACCACAGCCATATGCAGGATAGTTTAATGTAGCAAGTGAATCCAGGAAGCATGCTGCCAGACGACCCAAACCACCATTACCAAGAGCTGGATCTGGCTCCTCGTCCTCGATAGAATTAATATCAAAGCCAAGGTCCTCTAAAGCTTCGCGAACCTCATCATATGCGCAAAGGTTAATAAGGTTATTACCAAGAGCACGGCCCATAAGGAACTCCATAGAAAGATAGTAAACTATCTTCTTGTCCTGCTTATCCATAGCCTTCTGGGTGCTAAGCCAGTTATCAATGATAACATCCTTCACAGCCATAGATACAGCCTGATAAATCTCCTGATTAGTAGCCTCTTCAAAATCCTTTCTATACAAACTTCTTACATTAGTCTGTATAAGCTTCTTCAGTTCACCTGAAGTAGGCATCTTTGCACTTTTCTCTGCCATATTTCCTCCTTTTTTACAAGCGGGTAACAGCAAGCTTTACTGTTTCACCGTTAATGTTCCATTCCTTAATATATGAACCCTCTGATCCGGCGCAAACCTCATTTGCAAGCACCTCTCCAGCGATATCATCTGTATACTTTGCAAAGATTTCTTTACAAGCTCCCTCAGCTTCGTAGCAAACCCTTATGCGGTCCATAACCTCAAAGTTAGCTTCCTTACGCATGGTCTGAATCTTGCTCACGATTTCTCTTACAAGACCTTCATCGATAAGCTCCTGTGTAAGCTCAAGATCAAGCACTACTGTCACGTAGTTATCTCCAGCTGCAGCAAAGCCATCAGCATTCTGCATAGTGATAAGAAGATCCTCCTCAGCGAGCTCTACTGAAGCGTCCACCTCCGGGAACGAAAGCTTTCCTTCAGCCTTTAGGGTCTGATATGCCTTTGCTCCATCGAGAGCTGCAAGCGCCTTCTGAATACCTCCAAGGAACTTTCCGTACTTAGGACCCACTGTCTTAAGCTGTGGCTTAAATGAATATGTAGTATATGCAGATACATCGTCTGTAAACTCTGCATTCTTCACATTAAGCTCATCCTTGATAACTGCGAGATAGCTCTCATCCAGCTTCATCTCAGACTTTATATACATCTTGCCAAGCGGCTGTCTGTTCTTAACATTTGCACCGTTTCTGGCAGCTCTTCCGTGTACCACTATCTTAAGAAGAGCCTCCATATTAGCCTCGAGCTCCTTGTCGATCATAGTCTCGTCAGCCACTGGGAAATCCAGCAAATGTATTGACTCTGCTGCATTCTTATCCACTGAACGAACAAGATTCTGATAGATTTCCTCTGTCATGAAAGGAATCATAGGAGCTGCAGCCTTTGAGATAGTCACAAGGCAGGTGTAAAGAGTCATATAAGCAGCTATCTTATCAGCCTCCATGCCCTTAGCCCAGTATCTCTCACGACCACGGCGAACATACCAGTTAGAAAGCTCATCCACAAAGTCATCCAAAGCTCTGGCAGCCTCAGGAATACGATAGTTTCCGAGGTGATCATCCACAGCAGCTACTGTAGAGTTAAGCTTTGAAAGAACCCATTTATCCATAACGGTAAGGCTGTCCTTATCAAGTGTGTACTTGGTAGGATCAAACTCATCGATATTAGCATAGAGAACATAGAATGCATAGGTATTCCAAAGAGTACCCATGAACTTGCTCTGGCCTTCCTTAACTGCATCCTCATGGAAACGGTTTGGAAGCCATGGAGCAGAGTTAATATAGAAGTACCATCTGATAGCATCAGCGCCAAACTTATTCAATGCATCGAATGGATCTACTGCATTTCCCTTTGACTTAGACATCTTCTGTCCGTTCTTATCCTGAACGTGTCCAAGTACAATTACGTTCTCATAAGGAGCCTTGTTGAAAAGCAGCGTAGATTCAGCCATCAGTGAGTAGAACCAGCCACGAGTCTGGTCAACTGCCTCAGAGATGAACTTCGCTGGGAACTGCTGCTCAAACAAATCCTTATTTTCAAATGGATAGTGATGCTGTGCAAATGGCATAGCTCCTGAGTCGAACCAGCAGTCGATAACCTCTGGCACACGCTTCATTGTCTTTCCACAGTCAGGACACTTTATAGTAACCTCATCGATATATGGACGGTGAAGCTCCACCTTTGCATTCTCTGGGTTTCCAGAAAGCTCAGCCAGCTCAGCTCTAGAGCCTACAGAAATCTGCTTTCCACAATCCTCACACTCCCAAATATTAAGCGGAGTACCCCAATAACGGTTACGAGAAATACCCCAATCCTGTACATTTGCAAGCCAATCGCCGAAACGTCCCTTACCGATAGACTCTGGAATCCAGTTTACAGTGTTATTATTGGCAATGAGCTGATCCTTAACCTCAGTCATCTTGATAAACCACGACTCGCGTGCGTAGTAGATAAGTGGAGTATCACACCTCCAGCAGTGTGGATAC
>JAZRWF010000001.1:0-7052 GCA_045599565.1 Lachnospiraceae bacterium | reverse complement strand
TCTTCCTAAATATCAAAATCAGGGAATTGGATATGTGGCAATTCAAAATGCATTTATATTGTATCCAGATGCTAAGGTATGGAAGCTTGATACAATTTTGCAGGAACCGGGCAACTGTCATTTATATGAAAAATGCGGTTTCGTGCGAGTCGGCGATGAACATATTATCAACGATAATATGACATTGGTAGATTACGAGAGAAGATAAATTAATTTTTCTGATGGTTTGGGTTATAACTTTGGGTTATAGCCCATTACTTGTTTTAACTATTTTTCAAATTAGCTGTCAGATGGTATTATTAGGATAACCTATTTAAAAGGTAGGAGATGAAAAGTGAGGTGGCTAATATGAAACTTGGAGAAAATACTAAATGCCTGCATTTAGAAAATGATGAGAGTGATTGTAATCACTATGGAGCGATTAGCTTTCCTATATACCAGACTGCGACCTATGCGCATCCGGGTGTAGGGCAAAGCACAGGCTTTGATTACAGCAGGCTGCAAAATCCGACCAGGGAGCAGCTTGAAAAAATAGTGGCACAGCTGGAGGGAGGAATAGATGCATTTGCCCTTTCTACAGGAATGGCTGCCATTACACTTTTATTCGAGATATTTAATTCAGGTGATCATATCATAGCTGAAGCAGATTTGTATGGCGGAAGCATACGCCTTTTTGATAATGTTTCAAAGAAAAATAGCTATGAGTTTACATATCTTCATTTTTCAACCGACGACTATGAAGCTGCTATAAAGGAGAATACAAAGGCAATCTACATAGAGACACCTACGAATCCGATGATGAGCGTGGCTGATATAGCAGCCATAGCAAAGGTGGCGAAGAAGCATGGACTGCTTCTTATAGTAGATAATACATTTCTTTCACCATATTTTCAAAAGCCGCTTAGCCTGGGGGCTGATATAGTAATACACAGCGGTACAAAGTATTTGAGCGGCCATAATGATACTTTGGCTGGCTTTATTGTGACAAATAATGAAGAGATAAGAGAAAAGCTGAGATTTCTTATCAAGACTACTGGAGCAGGATTGGCGCCATTTGATGCTTGGCTTACACTTAGAGGCATAAAGACGCTTGGAATCAGAATGGAGAGGGCACAGCAAAATGCGATCGCTATTGCCAATTGGCTGAAAGAACAAAGAATAGTAAAGAGGGTTTATTACCCAGGACTTCCAGAAAATCCCGGATATGAGATAATGAAAAGGCAGGCCACAGGCTTTGGTGCTATGCTGACATTTGATGTGGATAGCAAGGAGGCGGCGCTAAAAATCCTTAAGAAGGTCAGTCTGATACAGTTCGCAGAGAGCTTAGGCGGAGTCGAAACATTGATTACCTATCCGACTACGCAGACTCATGCAGATGTGCCAGAGGTTGTCAGATTAAAGAATGGAATCACTGAGACGACACTAAGACTTTCTGTGGGTATAGAGGATGAAAAGGATCTGATAGGAGAGCTTTCGAGAGTATTTGATGAGGTGACAAATGAGTGAGAGAAATTTGAATTTCGATGAGATAGTAGATAGAAGCGGAACGAAATGTTTGAAATATGACTTTGCACAAAAGAGAGGATATCCCAAGGGTATCCTCCCTCTTTGGGTGGCAGACATGGATTTTAGGACGACTTCCTTCGTGGAGGATGCCATAAAAGAGGTGGCCAGCCACAATATTTATGGTTATACGAATATACAGCACGGGGATGGATTCTTTGAGGCAGTGGCAGGCTGGATGAAACGCCATCATGACTGGGATGTAGAGGAAGAATGGCATGTGCACACTCCGGGTGTCTGCTTTGCGATAGCTAATGCTATCAGGGCATTTACCGAGGAGGGAGATGCCGTCATTATACAGCAGCCAGTGTATTATCCGTTTAGCAATATAATAAGACAGAATAAAAGAAGGCTTATCAGCAATGATCTTTTGTATGACGGGGCAGGGCACTATTCGATAGACTTTGACGATTTCGAGGATAAGATAAAGACGAATGATGTAAAGCTTTTTATTCTTTGTAATCCGCATAATCCAGTGGGAAGAGTGTGGAGTGCTTCGGAGCTTGAGAAGCTGGGCAATATATGTAAGAAATATGGTGTGATAGCCTTTTCTGATGAGATACACTTTGATTTTATCTGGGGAGAAAATGAGCATCACATCTTTCAGAAGGTAAAGGAAGAGTTCAAGGAGTTTACTATCACGGCTACAGCTCCTAGCAAAACCTTTAATCTGGCAGGTGCCCAGCAGTCGAATATTTTCATAGCAAATCCTGATTTGAAAAGGAAGTTTCTTATAGAATATGAGGTGTCTGGCTTAGATGAGCCGAATGTATTTGGTATCGCAGCCACTCAGGCAGCATATAAATTTGGCGATGAATGGTATGAGGCAGTTAAAAAGTATATTAAATCAAATATAGCTTTCGCAGGCGAGTTTGTGAAAGCGAATATGCCAGGTGTGCAGCTGGTGCCTACAGAGGGAACTTATCTTCTGTGGCTGGATTTTAGGGGTACAGAAATAAATCCTGTTACATTAGATGAGCTTATCATAAATAAGGCAGGGCTTTGGCTTGACAGCGGGCGTATCTTTGGTAAGCCGGGAGAGGGCTTTCAGAGAATAAATGCAGCTTGTCCAAGAAGTGTTCTAGCGGAGGCGTTAGAAAGACTGGCTGCTCTGGTATAAGCTTTTGTTATAACAGGAAAAAGGTATTAGCAATTAGACAGATGTGAAAGTACATGGTATTATCTTTACATACAAAACCTAGTAAAAAGATAGGAAATGAGAGGAGATACATATCATGAGCAATATTAAAACATCTGTAGAGGAACTTATCGGTAACACACCACTTCTTGAGCTTGTGAACTATGAGAAGAAGCATGACCTTAAGGCCAGAATTCTTCTTAAGGTAGAAAGTGTAAATGCACTTGGAAGCTTAAAGGATCGTATCGCGGTGGCTATGATAGATGCTTATGAGAATGAGACAGATATAAAGCCTGGCGACACCATCGTGGAGTCCTCAAGTGGAAACACAGCTATAGCTATGGCTGCCATCGCAAGAAAGCGCGGATACAGGTTTATAAATGTAGCTTCAGAGCTTACAGATGAAAGAACGGCACTTCTTAGAGCCTATGGAGCAGAGATTTATTTCTTAAAGGATTATCCGGAGATAGCAGCAGGCTTTGGGCTCTTGAACGAGAATTACAAGTTCCATGATTTCCTTAGAGACTACTTCAAGAAGGAGTCTGAAAAAGATGGAAGAAGGTATTATATAAATCCTCAGTGGACTAACAAGGCTAACCGAAAGGTTCAGCATGATGTGACCGGTCAGGAGATTATCAGAGATACCGATGGCAAGGTGGATGTATTTATCGGAGGTATCGGCTCAGGCGGGTCTCTTCGAGGAATAGGTGACGCACTTCGTGAGGTGAATCCGAATCTGGAGGTGGTAGCATTTGATTCGGTGCCTGAGGAGCCTGATTCTCTCATAGGAGTTCACAACATCGCGCACACGCCAGACTTTATGCTTCCAGATCATATATCTGAGGCAGAGAAGCCATATGATCGTGCTATAGTAGTTAAAAAGGAGGAGGCATACCGCGCGTCAAATGAGGTGGCTAAGACGGAGGGTATATTCTTTGGTGTGTCTACCGGTGCAGCAGTGCATTTGGCGACTACACTAGCCAAGCAGGATGAGTATGCTGGAAAGACTATAGTGGCGATAGCTTATGATGATGTGCTCAAGTATCTTTCAACAGAGCTTGTAAATCCTATATATCAGGAGGACTAGATGATGGCTGAGAATAAACTTATCGATTTTTCGTTCAAAATAGGAAAAGAATTTAATCAGAAAAAGGCAGTTTCAAATGAGGAATACCTGGAAGTCGCAAAGGAAGTGCATGACTATTTAGAGACTAACAAGGTGGAGACTGAGGATGGAATTTACTGGAAAGATGTGATAAATCTTACCACTGGCGGAGCACCTGGCGAGAAGACAGATCTTTCACAGTATGGTGGTTCATCAGGACCCTTGTACTACTATCTCGGGCTTTACAAGGTGACCGGTGATGAACTTTATAAGGATATCATTTTTAGGGCTACGAACTATTTGAATAAGCACTGGAAGGAGCAGCTTGACTATGCCAGAACAGGCGAGTTTTATTTAGAGGGACTGGAGTACAGCTATTATCTTGGAATTCCGGGACTGGGCACACTTCTTTCGAAGATATATGAGGAGTTTAAAAGGCCTGAAGATCTTCAGACGATAAAGGATATAACTGAAGAGGTCATAGCGGGAGCTAAGACTAAAGAAAATGGACTTTCCTGGAGCTTTGACAAGTCACCACTTCTCGGGGGCGGAACAGTTCTCTACTTATACAAAATATATGGTCTTTTAAAGGATGAGAAGATTTTAGCTGCTGCCAACAAAGGTGCCGATCAGATAGTGGCTGAAGCTATTAAGGACGAGCGCGGCGGCTTTGCGTGGACCAGCTATGCGCATCCAAACCAGACAAGAGTGCCAAACTTTGAGTGCGGAACAGCAGGTGTGGGATATATCCTAGGCGTGGCTTATGAGGTGTCAAAGGATGAAATGTATTTGGCGGCTGCCAAGGAGGCTGCGAAGCACTTAAAGGCCATAGCAGTTAAGCATGGCGATGGATTCTTGGTGCCTTGGCATGACAATCCAAATGAGGAGACTATCTTCTATGTATCTACCTGCCACGGACCTGCTGGAACCAGCAGACTTTTCTATCAGCTTTATAAAACTACTGGTGATAAGCAGTATCTAGACGACATAGCTTCTTTATATGCAGGACTTCGACACATAGGTGTGCCTGAAAGACAGTCAAAGGGCTACTGGAACACTGTGGGTATCTGCTGCGGAGGTGCTGGTGTAGCACAATTCCTTATAAACTATAATCTGGTGAGCGGTAGAGAGGACGTGAAGGAAACTGCAGCGCTGACGGGAAGCATTCTTCTTGGACAGTATGAAAAGCAGTCAAAGGGTGTGGCGTGGCCTTTAGCCTTTGAGAGAGTGAAGCCTGGAAATCTCAGCCGAGGTATCAGCTATGGAGCAGGTGCATCAGGTGTGGGAGTAGCTCTTATTCAGCTTTATCTCTTCTTTGAAAATAAATACTCATGGATCAAACTCTTCGATGATCCGTATCCAAGTGCACAGTAGGTAATCTTTTTGGACATCCAAACTCAATTTTGGTATTGAGTTTAGATGTCTTTTTTGTAATAATGTGCTTTATGAATAAGAAAAGAGATTTAACAATAATATTTTTTATATATGTGCTGGCATTTTTTGTGGGAGTGCTGGCTGGAAATCCTTTTGAGGATATCTTTATTAAACAGCTGGTGTTCGATGTGGTGGCTACGGTAGTCGTGTTTGTCTTTTCGGTGTGGCTGAAAAACTCGAGCGTGTATGATGCCTACTGGTCGCTTACCCCTATGGTGATGTCTGTCTGGCTGTTTATTTCATGCCAGTCATTTTCTATAATGCAGCTTTTGTTTCTTGTGGCGTTTAATATCTGGGGTGCTAGACTTACTATAAACTGGGTTATGGTCTTTACAGATTTTTCCTATGAGGACTGGAGATATAAGAAGTTTCGTGATGAGACGCCAAGGCTTTTTTGGCCTGTCGTAAATTTCTTTGGAATTCATTTTATGCCGACTGCAGTGGTATTTCTCGGAATGCTTCCTATGTATAAGGTAGCTTCGATGAAGCTGGGGGTATGGTCTGTTTTGGGTGTGCTTGTTATGCTTTTTGGTGTGGCATTAGAATATTTTGCAGACCGCGACATGCATAAACATTTGGCGGCTGCTGCTTCATCTGGCAGTGTGTGCAGAGTGGGGCTTTGGAATTATTCAAGGCACCCTAACTACCTGGGAGAGATTACATTCTGGGTGGGTGTGTTTTTGACTATGCTGCTCAGTGATTTTTCTTCGTGGTATCTGGGAGTGGGAGCACTCATGGTAGCTCTCTTGTTTAACTGTGTTTCGATACCTTTGATGGAAAAGCGTCAAATGCAGCGAAGACCGGAGTATGCACAGTATAAGAAAGAGGTTTCGAGGCTTTTGCTAAGGCGTTGAAACCATGGATTTGTGTAAAACTGAGGTTAGATTAGGTGCTGGGGCTGTGTGAAACTGAGGTTAGCTTAGGTGCTAGAACCTGCTATGACTATAGTTTGGTCTTAATTTCCTAAAGTGCTATTTTATGACCAAAAACAGGCCATTTTGGGGCTTTTGAGCGAGATTTTTGGTCTTAATATTGCATTTGTCGCTTCAAGACCAAAAATGAACGAAAATCGAAGAATTTTGGTCTTGAGAGAGTAAGTAGCAAATTAAGACCAACCATCAGGGCAGGAGAGGGCGCGAGGGTAGGACATCTGTACAAAAGCGTCAGAATATGGTAGACTAACCAAACGTGCTATAAAATATAATAAGAAAGAAGGAAATAGATTATGAAACTTGGCATTGTGGGGTTGCCTAATGTCGGAAAGTCGACCTTGTTCAACGCGATTACTGGTACGGCGAATGCGCAGGCTGCGAATTACCCATTCTGTACTATAGAGCCAAACAATGGCATAGTAGCTGTTCCGGATGAGAGGCTGGATAAGCTGGCGGAGCATTGGCAGACTGATAAGAAGACTCCTGCGGTGGTGGAGTTCGTAGATATCGCGGGACTTGTAAAGGGTGCATCTAAGGGTGCTGGTCTTGGAAATAAGTTTCTTGGACACATCAGAGAGTGCGATGCAATTATCCACGTGGTAAGATGCTTTGATAACGATGAGATCATGCATGTCGTAGAGGATGCGACTAAGGCGGTGGCTGTAGATCCAGCAGGGGATATGGAGTGTATCGACCTGGAGCTTATCTACGCAGATCTTGATATGGTAGAAAATCGTCTCCAGAAGGCACTTAAGGCTGGAAAGGGAGGAAATAAGGAGGCCAGAGAAGAGTCAGATTTCCTGGAAAGGGTTAAGGCTCATCTTGAAAGCGGTGCGAATGCCAGAACCTTTGAGTATGATGAGACTAATGAGATATATGC